>JAIVGS010000356.1 GCA_020201435.1 Myxococcales bacterium | reverse complement strand
GGGCATGACCGGGCGTTGGTCCTGACCCACGACAACCCCGACCCGGACGCCGTCGCGAGCGCGTGTGGCCTCGCCCACCTGATTCAGGAGTGCGCTGGTGTAGGTGCGCAGGCGGCCTACGGCGGGATCATCGGGCGGGCCGAGAACAAGGCGATGCTCAAGGTGCTCCACCTGCCGATCCAGCCGGTCGCGCGGGTTGAGGCGAAGGAGTACGACCTGGTCTGCCTGGTCGATACGCAGCCGGAGGTCGGGAACTACTCGCTCGCCGGCACGTCGATGCCGCAGCTCGTCATCGACCACCACCCCGCCCGGCACTCGTCGTTGATGGCGGCGTTCCACGACGTGGGTGGGCCGGCGGGGGCGACCTCGACGCTGGTCACGCGCTACCTGCGCGCGGCCAAGCTGGAGCCGGGACCGGCGCTCGCGACCGCCTTGTTCTACGGGATCAAGAGCGACACGCGCGACCTCGGCCGCGAGTACGACCCGGCCGACGTCGAGTCGTACAACTGGCTCTTCCCGTTGGTCGACAAGCCGGCGCTCTCGCGGATCGAGCACCCGCAAGTGCCTGCGCGGTACTTCGCGGCGTACGCGCGCGCTTACGAGCGGGCGCGGCTGCACGGGGGCGGCGAGGGCGTCGTCGTCGACATGGGCGAGGTCTATGTCCCTGAAATCGTTCCAGAAGTTGCCGAGAAGCTGGTCAGCCTCGAGGAGTGCCGGTGGTCCTTGGCGACCGGCGCCTACAAGGGCGAGCTGTACCTGTCGCTGCGGCTGAACGACCGGCGCGTCAATGCCGGAAAGCTCGTCCGGGAAGTCTGCGCGCCGCTCGGCGGAAGCGCCGGCGGCCACGGCGCGATGGCCGGGGCCCGGATTCCGCTGCGGGGACGGTCGAGCGAGCTGCTCGCGCAGGACGTGTTCGCGTCGTTTTTGCGCGCGTTTCACCTGCGGCCCGGCCCGGGGACGCCGCTCGTGCCCCTCGAGCCGTGAAGGGGATCTACCTCGACGCCAATGCGACCACCCCGCTGGCGCGCGAGGTGATGGCCGAGATGATCCCGGCGCTGGCGGATTTCTTCGCGAATCCGTCGTCGGTGCACAAGCCGGGACAGGACGCGCGGGCGCTCGTCGATGCCGCGCGTGAGCGGTGCGCATCGACGCTCGGCTGCGCGCCGGCCGAGATCGTCTTCACCTCGGGCGGTACGGAGTCGGACGCGCTCGCGATCCTCGGTGGACGGCCGCGCAAGGTGGTGACGACCGCCGTCGAGCATCCTGCCGTGCTCGGCGCGTGCGCACAGGTCGCCGAGTGCGTGCGCGTGCCGGTCTGGCGTGACGGATCGCTCGATCTCGATGCGCTGCGGCGGGCGCTGCCGGGGGCATCGCTCTGTTCGGTGATGGCGGCGAACAACGAGACCGGGGTGATCTTTCCTCTGCGCGAAGCCGCCGCGCTGTGTCGCGAGGCGGGCGTGCCCCTGCACGTCGATGCCGTCCAGGCGACCGGCAAGATCGCGCTCGATTTCCCCTGGGACCTGCTGTCGCTGAGCGCCCACAAGATCGAGGGCCCCAAGGGCGCGGGATTGCTCGCGATTCGGCGTGGGGTCAAGGTCGCCGCAATCCATGCCGGCGGTCACCAGGAGAAGGGCCGGCGCGCGGGGACCGAGAACGTCGCCGGCATCGTCGGCCTCGGCGTAGCGCTCGAGCGGGCCGAGCACCGGCGACCCTCGGTGGAACCGCGGATTCGAATGCTGCGCGATCGGCTGGAGGCGACAGCTCGCGCGATCCCCGGTGCGCACGTCGCCGGCGCATCTGTTTCGCGTGTATATAATACATTGAATGTCGCGTTCGAAGGGTGCGACGGCGAGACGCTCCTGGCAGCGCTCGACCTCGAGGGCATCAGCGTCTCGACCGGCAGCGCCTGCAGCGCGGGATCGCTCGAGCCTTCCCCGGTGCTGCTCGCGATGGGCTATCCGGCCGAGCTCGCCCGCGGCGCCGTGCGGTTCTCGCTGTGGAGCGGCAACACGGAGGAGGAGATCTCCCGCGTGTGCGACATTCTCCCACAAGTGGTCGCCCGCGCCCGCGGCTGATTGACTTGGTGTTCCACGAAGCAGTCTGCTGGATGGATGTTCGAGACGTTCTCGCGCTCGCGTCCTCATCGGCCGGCCCGCGGCGCGCTGGTGGAGATGAAGCTGCCGCACTGAACAGCAGGAGGGGGGACATGCCCGTCACGTTCGCAGTCGACGACGTCGAGTTCCAGGGCGCGCCGCACACCCTCGTCACCCTCCCCGCGGCGCTGCGGGCGCGTGCCGGTGGCGAGATCCGTTGCTGCCGCGGTCCCGACCGGCTGGTGGCGGAGCACGGCGAGCTCAACCCGCTCGCGGGCGCAATTCATTGCGCGTTCGCCCGGCATCGGCCGCTGGTGCTCTCGCCGGACGCGGTCTGGACGGCGATCGCGCAGGGTTTCGCCATCCACGTGACCGTCAATGCCGAGGCCCTGCGCCACCGCTTCGTCCGTCACGAGGGCAAGCTCACGCTCGACGTCGAGCACGACCAGCTCGAGATCGCCGACGACGCCTGGCCGGGCCTGGTCTCCGCTTTCTGCGGCCGGATCCGCGAGCACGTCGGAGCCGGCCTGCATCGCCTGTTGATCAACGACTTCACCACCACCGGCCCGAACGAGCGGACGGCGAGCGAGATCGGGATGCTGCACGCCTTCAAGGAATACTTCGACTATTCGGTGACCTGCATCTGCGGGATCCCCACCGTCACGCTGCTGGGCACGCCGGAGGACTGGCGGACCATCCGCGCGCGCCTCGACGTGCTCGCCGAGTACGAGCTTTCGTGGTGGACGTCGCAGCTCGCGCCGGTGTGCGACGAGCTGGTCCGCAGCGCGGAAGGCAAAGCCGACCGCGATTTCTGGCGAACGATCTACAAACCGAAGCAGGCCTACGGACCGGAGGTCGCGACCGGCTGGATTCGTCTGTTCTTTCCGTATCTTGCGGTCGGGGACGGCAGCTTCAGGCGAAGCTACGCCTTCGACGGCGGGATCGACGGGGTGGCTCCGTCCGAGTTTCCCACGGGCCTGTGCAGCGCTCCGATGAAGGTGAAGGAGCGGAATGGAGAGCTGCGCGAAGTCGTCGACGTGCTCGGCGGATTCGTCGGCGTCTCCGAAGATCCGCAGAGCAAGGCCT
>JAIVGS010000254.1 GCA_020201435.1 Myxococcales bacterium | reverse complement strand
AAGGCGATCGCGGACTCGGGGTTTGCGGTCGCGAAGGACTGATCTCCAAACGATGGGATTTGCGGCCGTTTTTGGGAGCTGCCGGCTGAAGCCGGCAGCTGGAAGAGCCGACGCCGCCTTCGGTGGCTGATTGGCCGTGTACCTGAGGTATCAGCCCGAAGGGCGGCGGCTTTTTAGGCGCCGGCTTCAGCCGGCGCCTCGGGATCGCCTGTCACAAACGGGTGTCCCCAACGAGTGTCCGAAACGAGTGTCCCAAACGAGTGTCCCCAACGAGTGTCCCCAGCTAGCCTTCCCAGCTGAGCCACTCCTCGCCGAGTTGTTCTTCGGTTCCTTCGGTTTTCCAGCGGCCCTTCCATTCCACGACTTCCCATCCGCGGCGCACCGCTTCGCTGCGGAAGGCCGGCTTTGGGTTGACGACGATCGGGTGGCCGACTTCCTCGAATAGCGGCGTGTCGGCCACGCTGTCCGAGTAGAGATAGCAGCGGCCGACGTCGATGCCGTGGCGCGCGAGGACCTCCTTGACGCGCTCGCGTTTGCCTTCACGGAAGACGATCGGAGAGACGAGCTCGTCGGTGGAGACGCCCTCCTTGATCACGGCGCGGGTGCCGACGGCTTCGTGCGCGTGGAGGAAGCGGCCCAGCTCGTCGATGATGAACTGCGGCGAGCCCGAGGCGACCAGGACCATGTGACCCATCAAGAGGTGGCGGCGGACGGTGCGCAGGCCCTGCTGCGTGACGCGCTTCTTGATATGGCGGTCGAAGCAGCGGCGCGCCAGATCTCTCAGTCGATCCGCGCGGATACCCTGCTGGCAGCGGCTGCCGAGGGCGACCATGTCGGATTCGCCGAGCCGCTTGCGGGCGTACTCGTAGAGGGCGCGGGGGACCTGCGAGCGGACGGTGGGCGCCATCTCGCGATTCGAATAGAGGAACCAGGTGAAGATGGTGCCGGCGTTGCCGTCGAGGAGCGAGTCGTCGATGTCGAAGACCGCCGCGGTGCGCTGGAACGGCTGCATCATTTGTCCCGCTTCGGAACGAGGAGCTGACGCCCGTAGATGTTCCTGCTGTCGGTCCAGCGCGCGCCGGGCTCGGCTTTTTCGAACAGCTGTCCGAACGAGGAGATGCGGGTGTCGAGATCGTCGAGCGCGTGCACGACCATGGCCTCCAGCGTGACCGGTTCCTTCGGGCTTCCATATTCGCGCCGGCCGTGGTGCGCCACGACGAGATGGGTGACGAGCCCTTCGAGCTCGCGAGGGAAGTCGGCGATTTTCGAGGCTTTTTCGTGGATGAGCTGGCAGGTGAGGACGAGGTGGCCGACGAGCTTGCCCTCGTCGGTGTAGTCCTCCCCGGCGGCGGTGAGCTCGCGCGCCTTGCCGATGTCGTGGAGGAGCGCGCCGGCGACGACCAGATCGCGGTCGAGCTGCGGGTAGTGATCGCAGATCTTTTGCGCCAGGCGCATGACCGAGAGGGTGTGATCGACGAGGCCGCCTCGGTGCGCGTGGTGGATGCTCTTCGCGGCGGGCGCGGCGGCGAAAGCAGGGCCCAGCTCGGGATCGTCGAGGAACGAGTCGAGCAGCGCGCGGAGGCGGGAATCCTTCACCGCGGCGACGATGGCGCGGATCTCGTCCATGCGACCGATGTATCACAAGGCTCCGACATCGTAGGGTTGCGGGATGCGCGCGCTCCTCCTGCTCGTCCTGCTGGCTGCCGCCGACAGGGCCTGGGAACAGAAAGAGTTCGACTGCGAGCGGCCGAAGAGCTGCGACGACGGGCGCTGCTGCGAGTACGGCCTCGCGGTCTTCACGCGCGAGAAGGCGGGCGTCGACGTCAAGGAAGTGAAGGCGGTCGGGCAGGTGGACGCGCCGCCCTCGCGGGTGTTCGAAGTGGTCACCGACTACGAGCACCAGGTCGGGAACATGCCGTACGTCCAGGACCAGGCGGTTTTTTCGCGGACCGAGAAGGACGTCACGTTCTGGGCGATCGCGGACTTTCCGCTGGTGTCCCGGAGGGACTGGATCGTGAAGTCGCGGCTGGAGAAGGACCTGCCCGGCGGAGCGTATCGGGCGGCGTGGGAGCCCACGCACGTCGAGGGGGCGCCGGCGCCGGAGGACGGGGTCATACGGCTCAGGGTGAACAGCGGGAGCTGGACGATGGAGCCGATCGACGGGGGGAAACGGACGCTCGCGACGTACCAGTTGCTGACGGATCCGGGCGGGAGCATTCCGACGTTCGTGGCGAATAAGGCGAATACGAAGGCACTGCCGGAGTTGTTTGCGAGGGTGCGGAAGCGCGCCGAAGCGAAGTGATGCGCGTTAAGGGAACATAAGGAACGGAACGGAACGGAACGCTCAGGGGGATGGGGATGGGTGAGGGGGAACGGAATCCGGTCTTGCTGCCGTACGACAACCTACTGGCGTACGACGTGGCCGCCAAGCTGCTCGTCGTCGTACGTGATGCCAGGATCCGGGATGCGCATCTGCGCGATCAGGCGCTTCGCGCGGCCAAGAACGCCTGCTTGAACACGGCCGAGGGTGCCGGGCGCGATACGATTCGAGACAAAGCGCGCGCGTATACGAGCGCTCGAAGTGAAGTCACAGAGGCGGTGGCGGCCGTCGAGATCGCGGCAATCGCGGGCGATTGTGATGACGCCACTGCGATCGAGGCGCGCGCCCTCGCTGGCAGGGCAATCGGTTTGTTGACGGGATTGATCAAACGTACGCCACAACCCTAAACCCAAACCCTAAACCAAACCCCGAACCCCAACACCCTGAACGTTCCGTTCCGTTCCGTTCCTTAGGTTCCCTTGCCGAAGAGAATCAAGCCTCTTCCTCTTCCTCCACTGCTTTCGCCCCCGCGACTTTTTTCGCGGCGAGCCGTGCCTTCTCGGCGTTCTCCGCGTCGATCTCGGCCTGCGGGCGCGCCTCGATCGTGTAGTCGCTGATCTTGCCTTGCGCCTTCAGTGTGCGCAGGCCGGCGTCCATCGCCAGCCAGCGCGACTTCGCGCGCAGCTTGATGATCAGCGGCGCCGCGGGGCGCTTGATCAAGGAGACCGGGTCGTATTCACCGGAGAGGATGCTGACCGACCAATTCGCTTCGAGATCCGAGTCGACGCGGACGTCGCACTCCTTGCCTTCCCAGATCGCCTTCGCCATGCGCGCTTCTCTAGCACGAAAGTCAGCGGGGCACGGCTCGTACTGCTCCGGGCGGGAGGGCGCCTGTCTTCCTGGCCACCGTGCCGGCGTGCGATTGGATCCAGAGGACGCCCAGCAGGCCGAGCAGCATCATGCCGACGGTGATCCAGAAGAGGCGCTTGTTGTCGCGGCGCGTCTCGAGCGCCATCCCGTGGATCCAGGGAAGCTGACCGGCGGGGACCCAGCGATCGCCGCGCAGGACGAGGTCGTCGGCGGTGATTACGCCGCGCCGGTAGAGCTGGAGGAACTCCTTCTGGCTCTGCACGGTCAGCTCCTGGGTGCTTCCGGTCTGCTTGACCTGCAGCTTCATGGGAACCCTTCGGGGACATGATGGGCGCGGCTTCGCCGCGTCTTCGTTTCCACCTGTCGCTTAGGGACGAGGACGGAAAAGGGCAATCCGCTGACGCGGCGCGGTGCGAATTTGATTACGCGTCCTACACAGCCGTTCGGGGGCTTGTCGCGTTGAATGTTTCGCACCGCGACGCGGCATTTGGCGCATCGGGCCTTGCAAGTCCTTGAAATGTCTGGAATCACGCATTCGGCAAACGAGTTGCAGAGAAAACCGGGACGTCCCCGCAGCACAGCCGAGGTCAACAGATGTCTGACAAGCTCTCTCCCCAGCCTGCCACGACAGACCAGACCGCCAGCGTCACGCACTTCGACCGCTCCGCGGGCGCGCGCATCCTCGCGCGTTCGTTCTACAAGGAGCTCCGTTCCAGCGGCTACACGCCGAAGCAGCTGCTCGCGCTCTCGACCGAGTTGATCGATCTGATCACGCAGGATCTCCAGCACGAACGGAAGGGCGCAGCTTAGTGTAGGGGACATGATGGCCGCGTCGCATGCGCGCCTTCGTGTCCCCACTCGCAACGATCGTGGTAGTCCGGAGCGGCCTGGAGCCGCTCTTTTGTTTTCCTGCAAACCTTGACGTTCCGCGTTGACGGTCCTATGTGAAGCCCTCCCAGGGAGGCTTCTACATGGCTCGCTTCGCCATCAACGGCTTTGGACGCATCGGGCGCAACATCCTCCGCGCCGCGATCAAGCGTGGCGCGCGTGATTTCGACGTGGTGCTGCTGAACGACGTCGACAAGCCGAAGACGCTCGCGCACCTGTTCAAGTACGACTCGGTGCACGGGATTTTCGATGGCACCGTCGAGGCCACCGAGGACGCGGTGGTCATCAACGGCAAGCGGATCGCGGTCAGCGCCAAGCGGGACCCCTCCGAGCTGGCGCACAAGGAGCACGGCGTCGACGTCGCGCTCGAGTGCTCGGGGCGTTTCACCGCGCGGGCCGATGCCGAGAAGCACCTCAAGGCGGGGGCGCGGAAGGTGATCATCTCGGCGCCGGGAAAGAACCAGGACTTCACCATCTGCTTCGGCATCAACCACGAGAAGTACGACCCGGCGAAGCACAACGTGATTTCGAATGCCTCGTGCACCACCAACTGCCTCGCGCCGGTCGCGAAGATCCTGATGGACAGCTTCGGCGTCGAGCGCGGGCTGATGACGACGATCCACTCGTACACCAACGACCAGCGCATCCTCGACCTGCCGCACGAGGACTTGCGCCGGGCGCGCGCGGCGGCGGTCAGCATGATCCCGTCCTCGACCGGCGCCGCGAAGATGATCGGCGAGGTCCTGCCGGAGCTGAAGGGGAAGCTGAACGGGACGTCGATCCGCGTCCCGACGCCCAACGTCTCGATCGTGGACCTGACGGCGGAATTGTCGCGGAAGACGACGGTCGACGAGATCAACGGCGCGTTCAAGGCGGCGGCTGAGGGGAAGCTCAAGGGCGTGCTGCAGTACAACACCGAGCAGACGGTCAGCGTCGACTACAACGGGAACCCGGCCTCGTCGATCTTCGACTCGACGCAGACGGCGGTCGCCGACGACGGAAAGTTCGTCAAGGTCTTCTCCTGGTACGACAACGAGTGGGGCTTCTCGAACCGGATGGTGGACGTCGGGCTGATGGTCGCGTCCAAGCTATAAGGCCTCAAGCCTCAGCCTTCAGGCTTCAGGCGAAGACATGATCAAATCGATCGAGCAGTTGGACATCGCGGGCAAGAGGCTGTTCGTCCGCGTCGATTTCAACGTTCCACTCGACAAGAACACGGGCAAGGTCAAGGACGACGCGCGGATTCGGGCGGCGCTGCCGACGATTCAGTACGCGGTGGGAAGAGGCGCGCGCGTAATTCTCGCCTCGCATCTCGGGCGGCCGGACGGGAAGGTGGTGCCGGAGATGTCGCTCGAGCCGGCCGGCGCGGTGCTCTCCCGGCTCCTCGGGCGGGACGTGATCTTCGCGGACGACTGCGTCGGCGACGGCGTCCGCAAGCTCGTCGGCGAGCTGCGCGAGGGGCAGGTGCTGCTCCTCGAGAACCTGCGCTTTCGTCCCGAGGAGGAAGCGAACGACGACGAGTTCTCGCGGGAGCTGGCGGCGCTGGCGGACGTCTACGTCGACGACGCGTTCGGCACGGTGCATCGGGCGCATGCGTCGACCGTCGGGATGGTCAAGTACGTCGCCGCTAAAGGCGCGGGATTCCTCGTCTCTTCCGAGCTGAAGCACTTGCAGCCGCTTTTGAAAGGCGCGGCGAAACCGTACGTCGCGATCCTCGGCGGCGCGAAGGTGAGCGACAAGATCAAGGTCATCGACCAACTGATCACTAAAGTGGATGCTTTATTGATCGGCGGCGCGATGGCGTACACGTTCCTGCAGGCGCGCGGCGTGGCGGTGGGGTCTTCGCGGGTCGAGAAGGACAAGATCGATCTCGCCCGGCGCGTGCTCGAGAAATCGCGCGCCGACTTGCTCTTGCCGGTCGATCACGTCGTGGCGGCGGAGCCGAAGGGCGGCATCCCGACTCAAGTGGTTGAAAACATTCCGCAAGGACAGCTGGGGCTGGATATCGGCCCGAAGACTCGCGAGCAGTACGCGCGGCGCGTGCGCGAGGCGCGGACCGTCTTCTGGAACGGGCCGATGGGGATGTTCGAGGTCCGCGAGTACGCCGCCGGAACCCGGGCCGTTGCCGAAGCGCTCGTCGAAGCGACGCGCAAGGGCACGCAGACGGTGGTCGGCGGCGGCGACTCGGCGGCGGCGATCGCGGAGTTCGGCCTGGCCGACAAGGTCACGCATGTCTCGACCGGCGGCGGCGCATCGCTGGAATTCCTCGAAGGCCGTGAATTGCCCGGGGTGAAGGTGCTCGAGGAGCGGGCTTAGCCGAAGGGCGGAGCACTGATGACGACGCGGCGTAAATTCGTCTGCGGCAACTGGAAGATGCACAAGACGGTCGGCGAGGCCGCCGAGTTGGTGCGCGAGCTGCGTCAGCGGCTGAATACCCAGATCCAGGTCGGAATCGCGCCGCCGTTCACGGCGCTCACGCCGGTGCGCTCGGTTCTGCAGGGGTCGCCGATCCAGCTCTTCGCGCAGAACTGCCATCACGAGAAGCAGGGCGCGTTCACCGGCGAAGTCAGCGCGCCGATGCTCAAGGAGCTCGGGTGCGACGGGGTGATCCTCGGGCACAGCGAGCGGCGGCAGTTGTTCGGCGAGACCGACGAAGGCGTCAACCGCAAGCTGAAGGCCGCGCTCGAGGCGCAGCTGCACCCGATCGTCTGCGTCGGCGAGACGCTGGCGGAGCGGGACGCTTCGCGGACCTGGGAAGTGGTCTCACGGCAAATCCGCGGTGCTTTCAACGGGTTACAGGCCGACGCCATCGGCCGGTGCACGATCGCCTACGAGCCGGTGTGGGCGATCGGCACCGGCAAGACCGCGACCACCGGGCAGGCGCAGGAGGTGCACGGTCAGATCCGCGGCTTGCTCCGCGAGATGGCCGGCCCGGCCGTCGCCGATGCGGTCCGCATCCAGTACGGCGGATCGGTCAAGCCGGAGAACGCGGCGGAGCTGATGTCGCAGCCCGACATCGACGGAGCATTGGTCGGCGGCGCGTCGCTGAAGGCCGAGGATTTCGCGCGGATCGTGGCCGGAGCCAAGTGATTCTTTGACGCACTGCGTCTCTCCCCGGGGCGAGCTGCGTCACGCAGTCGGCGGCTCCGGGACTCGCAGCCACTCGTGCTCGATGTTCCTCATCAGCAGGGCGCAATCGAACTCGACGCTCTGGGGTGGAAACCGCAGCTGGTCAGAAAAAAAACTCGATCGCACGTGCTCGACTTCGAGGGGTTCGACGCGCCCGGCCGCCGGCGAGGACGTTGAACCCGGAGTTGGTGTCGCGGCGGGGGATGTAAACCCCCTCCTGCTCGTCTCCGCTCGGAGTCGTCCAGCTCACGGCGACGCGGTGCGCTGCGTTCTCGCTGCTGAGGCCGATCGCTGCCGGGAGAGGACGCGGACGAAGCTGCTCCAGGCGAATCAGGCAGATTCCGGCGATAGCGGCGCCGTCGAGAAGCTTCGGCCGGAACGGCGGTGGAAGGATCCGCTGCATGATCGACGGATCGACGCGGAAGTTGACCAGGATGCGGCGTCGAATCACGCCGTGGATCGCGGGAAGGCTCAGCATGGCGAGCACCGGACATCGTTCATGTCGAAACGGCGCGGCGCTGGAAGTCCTCTACGGATCTGAGCGGCGCTGCCACGAACGAGCGTCTCGGCGTCAATGCGTCGGGCCGCGCGACGGCGCCTTGCGTCGGTTCCGCGGCGCCCTCGGCGAGGATGTGGACCTGCGCGATCGCGCCCCTTGCCGACTGCGGCCCTCGGTGCGGCTTCGACGACAGCTGGAGATGGACTTTCTCGTGCGTCTGCTCGCCGATCTCGCGGTTGATCCCGGCGCAATGCGCGACCGCCGAACGGCCGTCGAACGCTCGGGCCAGCGCGGGGGTGTCGTCGATGGAGGCGCGTACGAGCGAAACTCCCGGGCGCCGGGTGACCTCGGGATCGCGGCGGTCGCGGCCGCGGGCGACGAGGACCACCTCGTGCCCCCGCCCGACGAGCGCGCCGGCGAGGTGTCGGCCGACGAATCCGGTGCCTCCGGTGATCGCGATCTTCATGTGGCGGGCTCCTTGCGCTTTCGGGTTCGGTTTCGGCTTCGGTGGAAGACCTGCGTCGGGCAGACCGCGCTGATGAACTGGTTGAGGCAGAGCGCCAGCCGTTCCGGCTCGAGCGTGTAGATGAAGGACGATGCCCACGCCGCCGCGGCCCAGCTCGCGTTCGACGATGTATCGCCCGAGCGACGACAGCCGCTGGACGTCGAGCGGCGTCGGCGGACGTTCGTCCGGGCCGGTCAGACCCATGTCGTCGAGCCTACCACCCCGTGCGGACCCGAGGTATTCTCGAGACTTTCCAGGGGTAACCATGCAGCCCAGCCTCGGCATCACGGTCAACGGAAAGCTACAGTTCGACAACCCGTTCATGCTCGCGTCGGGGCCGCCGGGGACGAACGGGAAGGTGATCGCGAAGAGCTTCGACCTCGGGTGGGGCGGCGTCGTCATCAAAACCATTTCGCTGGACGCGTCGAAGGTGATCAATACGGCGCCGCGTTACGGCAAGCTGCGGTCGCGCGACAAGAATGAGGTGGTCGGGTTCGAGAACATCGAGCTGATCAGCGACCGGCCGTTCGAGGTCTGGCTCGACGAGCTGCGGCAGCTGAAGAAGAACTATCCGGGGAAGGTCCTGATCGCCTCGATCATGGAGGAATACCGGCGCGAGGCGTGGCACGAGATCGTCAAGCGGGTGCAGGAGACGGGGGTCGACGGGTTCGAGATGAACCTGTCGTGTCCGCACGGGTTGCCCGAGCGGAAGATGGGGATGGCGATGGGAGAAAATCCGGACCTCGTGCGCGAGGTGTGCGGATGGGTCAAGGAGGTGGCGACGATTCCGGTGTGGGCGAAGATGACGCCGAACGTCGGGCACGTCACCGAGCCGGCCGGGGCGGCGATTCAGGCCGGGGTGGACGGGATCAGCGCGATCAATACTATACTTAGTATAATAGGCATCGACATGAAGACGCTGCGGCCGATGCCGACGGTCGAGGGCTACACCGTGCCGGGCGGGTATTCGGGGCAGGCAGTGCGGCCCATTGCGCTGCGGCAAGTTATGGAAATCGCTCGGGCTTTTCCGGGGGTGCCCGTCTCCGGGATGGGCGGGATCGAGACCGGGCTCGACGCGGCGCAGTTCATGCTGCTCGGGTCGCACACCGTCCAGGTCTGCACCGGGGCGATGCTGCGGGGCTACGAGATCATCGCCGAGCTGAAACAGGATTTGACCAAGTTCATGGTCGACCACGAGTTCACCGATCTGCGGCAGTTCATCGGGAAGAGCCTCGCGTATTTCTCGACCCACCACGACCTGGTCGCGCGGCAGAAGCAGGCGAAAGCCGAGAAGGCGGTCGCGTCGAACCGGGACGCCGAGACGTGGAAGGGCGCGATCGCGCGCGAGACCGAGGCGCTCACGACGAACTGAGCGCCTCGTCCGGGGACGCACTGCGTCCCAATCGAGTGTCCCAATCGAGTGTCCCAATCGAGTGTCCCCATCGAGTGTCCCCGGTTACCGGAGCAGCACGTCGTCGAAGAGGGTGTAGGTGGGGTCGCTCGAGAAGTTGTCGTCGTGGCTGGTCAGCGTCAGCGTGTAGGAGTGGCCGGCGGTGACCGAGGCCGTGACGTTGGTCCAGATGTACTGCGGGGCGCACGTGCGCGGGACGAGAGTGCGGGTCGTGCCGGCGGTGTTGTCGCGCAAGGTGATCGTGACCCAGTCGTAGGTGACCGTGTCCGGACAGTTGTTCGCGTAGTACAGGCTCAGCGCCGTCGCGCCGGTGGGGACGGTGAAGGTCTGGGTCAGCGAGCTGTCGCCGTTGGTCGCGACGGGGCTGCCGGCCACCGCGCCGTACGTGCCCGAATGCGAGACGGTCGTGATGCTGGTCGTCCCCGAGCGGGTCCAGCCGGTGAAGCTGCCGGTCTCGAAGCCGCCGTTGACGATGCCGCCGGTCGGCGGCGGCGAGCTCCCCAGCGCGACGTCGTCGTAGAGCGTGTAAGTGGGGTCGGTCGAGAAGTTGTCGTCGTGGTCGACGAGCTTCAGCGTGTACGAGTGGGCGGCAGTCACCGCCGCGCTCGCCTGGACCCAGGCGCCCGAGTTGGTGCACGTCCTGGCGAGGACGGTGCTGATCGCGCCCGTGGTGTTGTCGGTGAGGGTCGCGGTCGCCCAGTCGTAGGTGACGGTGTCGGTGCAGACCACCTTGTACCAGAAGGTGAGAGAGCCGCTCGCCGGGGCGGAGAACGTCTGCGAGATGCTGCTGTCGCCGTTGAACGGGCCCGTGCTGCCCACGCGCGCCGCGTACGTCCCACCGAGGCCGCCGGTCTCCACCTTGGTCATGCCCGCCGAGATCCAGCCGGAGAGCGTCGCGGTCTCGAAGCCGCCGTTGGCGATGCCGCCGGTCGGAGGAGCGGAGACGCTCAGCGTCACGCTCGTCGAGTGCGTGGCCGACGAACCGGCGCCGGTGACGGTGACGGTGTAGCTGCCGGCCGGGGTGCTCGAGGCGGTCGAGATCGTCAGCGTCGATCTGCCGCCGGCGGTCAGCGAGGCCGGGTTGAACGATGCAGAGGCGCCGGTCGGCAGGCCGCTCGCGCTGAGCGAAACGGACTGCGCGCTGCCGCTCGTCACCGCGGTCGAGATCGTCGAGGTGCCCGAGCCGCCCGCCGTCACCGAGACGGTCGTCGGGCTCGCCGAGATCGAGAAGTCGTTCGGGGCGGGGGCCGCAACAGTGAGTTGCATCGCAGCGCTGGCGCTTCCGGCCGAACCGGTCGCGGCGAACGTCAGGGTCGAGGTGCCGGTCGGCGTCGTCGAGGCCGCGGCGATGACCACCGGCGCGCTGGCGCCGGCCGCTAGCGTGCCGGACGCGGGCGTGGCGGTGGCGCCCGAGGGCAGGCCGCTCACGCTCCAGTCGAACGACGTATTGCCGCTGTTGCGCACGGTCGCGTTGCCGGAGCTGCCCTGCGTGACGCTCAACGAGGAGGGCGAGACGGCGATCGAGATCGTCGGCGTCGCCGCGACCGTCAGGCTCACGGTCGTCGAGTGCGTAGCCGATGCGCCCGTGCCCGTCACGGTGACGGTATACGTGCCGGCGGCGGCGGTGCCGGCGTTCAGCGTCAGCGTCGAGCTGTTGCCCGAGGTGACCGACGTCGGGCTGAACGAGGCGGTCGCGCCCGAGGGCACGCCGCTCGCCGACAGCGCGACCGATTGCGCGCTGCCCGCGGTGACTGCAGTCGAGATCGTCGAGGTCCCGGAGGCGCCCTGGTTGACGGTCACCGTCGTCGGGTTGGCGTTGATCGAGAAGTCGTTGGTGGTGGTGGTGCCGCCGCAGCCCGGGAACTTGAACGAGCCGATCCGGGTGTGCCAGTTGAACTCGCCGGTCGTCGACAGGTATTCGGTAGTGTACCAGAAGGTGCAGTCGTCACCGGGGTCGACGCTCATCATCGAGTAGTCACCCCAGCGAGTCAGGCCGCGGGTGCCGCTCTGCGAGCCGGCGCCGTTGACGATCGTGCCTTCACCCTGGGTCATCTGGCCGGCCGCGTCGCCAACCAGCCGTCCTGTATAGTGAATTTCGGGGTGCAGCGCGCTCGACGAGAGGCTGAAGCCGAGCGCCATGTTGCCCTGCTGGTCCTGCGC
>JAIVGS010000253.1 GCA_020201435.1 Myxococcales bacterium | reverse complement strand
ACCCGATAGCCCTCGTCCTCGAGCACGTCGCGCAACGAGTCGCGGATCTCCGCCTCGTCGTCGACGACGAGCACCGTCTTTTCGCTCACGTGCGCGGTTTCCTTCCGCCGACTGCGAAAGACTATTCAGCGCGCGGCGTTCTTGCCAAGCGCACGACGAATTGCGTCCCTTCCTGCTCGGAGCAATTGACGTCGATGGTTCCCGAGTGGGCAAGCACGACCTGCTGGCTGATGTACAGGCCCAGGCCGAGCCCCTTCGATCGCTCGCGCTTGCGGTTGGTGCCGCTGCAGAACGGCTCGAAGATCACCGGCAGGAGTTCTGCGGGGATCATCCCCCCGTTCGTCACCGTCAACGTGACTGCCTGCGGATCGTTGCCGTCGACGGCCAGGCACACGGGTGGCGAGCCATGGGCCAGGGCGTTTCCTGCCAGGTTGGAGACCAGTTGCGCGAGCCGGTCGGCGTCCCAGAGCCCGACGACGTTCCCCGACGTTTCCAGCGTCACCGACGGTTCCGCCGCGGAATCGAGCTCCTCGATTGCCGAACGGCAGATGTCCGCGAGGTCGACGGGCGTTCGCTCGATCGGAAGCCCGCGCCCCAGGCGGATGCGGGTGAAGTCGAGCACCTGGTCGATCATGCGAGCCATCCGCGCGGCGCTGGTGAGGACCCGGGTAGCCGGAGCGACGATGCGGTCGGAGTCTGCCCGGCGGACGATGAGGCTCGCCCCGGTCGTGATGGCCGAGAGCGGATTGCGCAGGTCGTGGCCGAGGATCCCGATGAACATCTCCGCGAACTTCACCGTGCGGGTCAGCTGCTCGTTCTGCAGCCGCAATTCCTGCTCCAGCCTCTTCCGGTCGGTGACGTCGCGGGTGAAACACCGCGTGTGCACGAATTTTCCGTCTTCGAAGCGCACGTTGGAATGGATCTGGACGGTCTTCACCGAACCATCCTTGCAGCGGATGCGCGACTCGCGGTCGCGCAAGATCTCGTTCCGCGAAAGGCTTGCGAGGATGTCGGCGATGACCTCGCCATCGACGTGGAACTCGGCGATGTTGTGTCCGATGTACTCCGCCTTCGAATATCCGAACAGCTCGAGCTCCGCGCGATTGGCCCAGAGGATCGTGCCGTCCGGTCCGACCCAGTGCAGCCCTTCGACTGCATTCTCGAAAAAGTCGACCAGGTCTTCGCGACTCCTCCGCAACGCCTCTTCTGCGCGCCGCCGCTCGTAGAGCGCGTCGCGCAGTTCTTTTTCCAGCTGCTTGCGTTGCTCGATCTCGTATTCCAGCGCACGCGCGCGTTGCTGCAGGTGCGTCACCTCGGCGAGGCGGGCATCGACATCGTCCTTCGGAAAGCTCTCCGTGGGGGCGACGCCCGTATGCGTTCCGCAGATCCTGCTGAAGTGGACCGCGTCCGACTCCTTGTAGAAGTTCCCCATCACGTACGCGCAGAGCAGCGAGAAAGAGAGGGTGTGGGCGAGATCGTTCCAGAATTCCTCGAGGCGGATGGCGGCTTGCGGGTTACCGTCTCTCCAGAGCAGGTCCACCATCTCGCCGTAGGCACAGATCCGCGAACCGGGCCGGGCGGCGCCGACTCTCTCCAGGAGCCCGCCGACGCTCGCGCGAAAGCGCGCCCAGTCGGGCATGCCGTCGACCATGAAGGTGTCGAGCGTGCTACTCGCGTCGAGGAACGTGACCATCCCCGCTGCCTGCATCCGCGAGACGTCGAATCCGGCCGCCTCCAGATTGCCAAAGAAGCCTTCCCGGTGCGGTTTCGTCGCGATGACGACCGCAGGCTGGCCGGCAGAGAGGCTGCTCCCGAGGAACGAGGCGACCACTCCGCGCAGATACCGGTCGTCATCGTAGAACTGCACCCTGTGGTCGTGCGGAGGCGGCGCGTTGTCGACCATCCGCAGCTGCGCGAGAGAAGTCATCCGGTGACGATTGGCGACTTTTCGTCGACAAGCAAGGGGAGAGAGGTGGCTCGGCGACTGAACGTGCGACAGTGTGCAGTGTTCATTGCCACGCATCGCCGACGCCCGGCAGGACGCAGTGGATTTGCTCGTCAGCAACGACGGCCTGCTCAGTGCCTCGTTCGCGGAGCTCGGCTTGGGTCTCGCGTACGCCTTCGAGCCGATGGTGATGCAGCAGCTCCGTGCCTGACGCCTCCAGATCGTGCTCGAGCGCTACGCGCCTACCGTACCCGGGTATTTCCTCTACTTTCCCAGCCGTGCACGAAGCTCGACGCGGCTGCGTCTCTTCATCGAAGCGGCGAAGGAGTTCGCCTTGCGCGGCGTGAAGTAGCCATGAAGCCTTCGCTGCGAAACCTCATGGTCGCTCGGTCCCATCGTTGATCCATGCCAGGACGGGATTGTCGCCGCGGCGACAGACGTGAGCGCGATTCAGAGGTTCAACCATTCGCGATCGTTCGATCAACATAGGGGAGCAACGATGAACCCGTACACAAGGAACTTGTGGGAAGCCGTGTTGGCGGGCGCGGTTTTGACGACCAGTTTCGCGGCCTCGGCTATTCCATGCGCGAGTCTAACCGGCCGCGTCTTCGGAGATGCGACTGTGACGTCCGCGGTGCAGGTCGCGGCCACTTCGACAGTGCCGACCTATTGCCTGGTCGAAGCGCATGCCAGGCCTACTTCGGACTCGGACATCAAGATCCTCGTCGGTCTGCCGACCGCGGGGAACTGGAACGGCAAGTTCCTCCAAAGCGGCAACGGCGGGTTCGCCGGTTCGGTCGCGCCGCCGACAGGCTCGGTCCAGCTGGGTTACGTTGGCGCCGCGACCGACGACGGGCACACCGCAAGCGGGTTCGATGCGTCGTGGGCGCTCGGCCATCCGGAGAAGGTCGTCGATTTCGGCTACCGCGCGCTGAAGGAGACGACGGATACCGCCAAGGCGCTCATCGCCGCCTTTTATGGCGCGTCGCCGCGACTCTCGTACTTCTCCGGTTGTTCGGATGGCGGGCGAGAGGCGCTGCAGGAAGCGCAACGCTACCCCGGCGACTGGGACGGCATCGTCGTCGGTGCGCCGGCCAACTTCTGGACGCACCACTTCACCGGGTGAAAACGACAGCTGCCTCACCCAGGCCCAGGTCAGCGCCGTTCGCGCAATCATGAACGGCCCCCACGACCCGCGGACAGGCGGGCTGATCTACCCGGGCTACGTGTTCAACGCCGTCAACGATCCGAACTTCCTGGGATTGGGTGCGTGGATCTTCAACGGCGCGCCCGCTTTCGGCCTCTCCACGCCGGTCCAGTTCGTCTTTGGCGATCAGTTCTTCTCCTACATGGTGTTCGGGAACCCGAGCTGGAACTTCGCGACGCTCAACTTCATGACCGACGTGGATCTTGCCGACGCCAAGACGGCCGGAATCCTGAATTCGACCAACCGGGATCTGAGTGCGATCGAGTCGCGGGGCGCGAAGATGATCATGTACCACGGCTGGGAAGACGGCGCGATTTCGCCGTTCAACTCGATCAACTACTACGAATCGGTCGTCGCAACCCAGGGGGAGGCAGAGGGTCGGGCGGCGCTCCAGCGCACCCAGGACTTCTTCCGACTCTTCATGGTGCCAGGCATGTTGCACTGTGGCGCCGGCCCGGGCCCCAACAGCTTCGACACCTTGACGGCGCTGGCGAACTGGGTCGAGCGAGGGCAGGCGCCGGATCGGATCGTCGCGACGAAGTACGTGAACGACAACCCGGCGAGCGGAACGGTCCGTACACGGCCGCTGTGTCCCTTCCCGCAAGTCGCCGTTTACAAGGGCCACGGCAGCACCAACGTCGCCTCCAATTTCGACTGTCGCAATCCCAAGGCGGCTGACCACGAAAACTGAGTAGTCGGCTCGAGCGAATTTCCGCCGGCAAGTCGTGGCCTGGTCGATGCTGCCGGCGGACGCGTCATGCCGTCGGGTCGATCGCGCTCATTGATCGCAATCTTCCGGCGAAACGGTGGTGCTCACGGAAGCAGCGAGGGCTGCCGTCGCCGGAGCAAACTGCTGCACGTCCGAGAACCCGAGCTTTTGCTTGACGCTGTGGTTCGGCGTCATGCTGATCCCGTTGACGTCGATCCGATACGTGTCGAAATACTGGGATTGCGGCAGGAACTGGATCCCCTGGGCCGCGAGATACGCCTGCAGCGCGGCGTCTTTGAACGGAAACGGCATTCCAGGCAGGAACGGGTTGAACAGGCCATCCCAGTGATTCGGGATGTAGGCCTTGGGGTGGATGACCGGCACGACGAGGCTCGCCACGGGCAGCCCTCCGGTCCCGATCCACGCGTCGACCTGGGTGAGGCCGGCATCCGCCATCGCCCCGGCGAGATTCGACAGCGGCGATCCATAGTCCACGCCGTTGACGACGATCGACTTGTCGAGATCGAACGCGCTCGCGGAGTTGTTGACGAAGAAGCTGATCGGACCGCCCGGATTGTCGACCGTGATGAGGAACGCCCGGCCTCCACCGCCGTTCGGGAAGTCCTCGCCCACGCCGGCGCGCCAGCCGCCCGTCACCGGATCGGGTACCGGCGGTCCGCTCAACTCGCGGGCGAAGTGCTGCAGCGGATTCGACACGTTCCCGCTGTGGTTGAAGCGCACCACGCGCAGGGTGACGCCGCCGCCTAGAAGGAGCCGGTCGTGAGGTTGCGAGGCCAGCCAGCTCCCGCTCACGACCCTGCACTGGGAGGCGGGAATGCCCTGGGCTTGCGCCTGATAACAGGTGGAGATGCCCCCGATGATGGGCGCGCCGGTGACGGCCGCCCAGGTCGGCGTGTCGTAGGTGTGGTCGAAGTGGCTGTGGCCGGCGAGGAGGTAATCGATCCGGCCGTCAGCCGTGAGCGCGTCCCGCACCTGGAGCACCGCCGGCACATCCACGGGCCACGGCTGCGACGTGAACGCAAACGTGTCCGCCGGGGGAGCGGGGACGAATATGCGCTGCGGCACGCGGGTGATGTAGCCATCCATGAGGATGCGCACGTCGCCCAGCTTGAAGTACCAGTTTGCGATCGAGAACCAGGTCAGCTCGACCTCGTGCGCGCCGGCGGGCGCGGCTCGTGCAGGAACGGCCGAGGCGAGCAAGGTAAAGACGATCACCACGGTTTTCATGATCACTCCGATGGCGGGGGCCCGTACCAGGTGTGCAGGGAGCGCACCGTCGCGCATGCGGGGCTCGCGAACAAGGCGCGCCGTGTCATCGGACTCGAGAAACCGAAGTGAGCTATAGAGACGATGCATGGCCTTCGAGGTCGAGACGCGCAACGTTCATGGTCGGGTGACGTCGGTCGGGAGCGCGGCGCACCACACGTTGAGCATCGATCGACGAGGTCGATGCGATCGCGGAGATTCCGAACTCGATGCGCCGCGGAGCGGCCGTGAAGCTTGCGGCCCGGCGAATCATCGACGACCAGAACGAACAGCCCGCGGCGTTCTCGCCGTCTTCGAAGGGGCCGCCTCGTGGTGCGGCCGCGACTTCCAGGGCCGGCTCACCGCCAGCGGCGAACGATTCGACATGAACGACCTCACCGCCGCGCATCGGACGCTCCGCTTCGGCACTCGCGTGCGCGTGACCAACCTGAGCAACGGGCGGGAGGTCGTGGTGCGAGTCAACGACCGCGGACCGTATTCCGGCGGCCGCGTCATCGACGTCAGCCGTGAGGCGGCGGTGCGCCTGGAGATGATCGAGGCCGGCGTGGCCCCGGTCCGCGTCGAGGTCCTGGGCGAGTGACGGCACAACTTCCAGCCGATCTCGGTCCGGAACGCGTCCCACGACTTCTCCAGAATCACCGGCTCGTTGGTTCGGGGAACGTTCATCACCCAATGGCCGTGGTCACGCGGAACGGCGTCCAGCCGTCGACATCGGGCGAGCCGACGTCCAGAAGAAGCAGCTCGAGCGGCGCCTGCTGAAGCTCGACAACGCCCCCGTCCTCCATCTCTTCCAGTTGCTTCTCAAAGCTCTCTGCCTTGTGCCGCGCGGCAGCAGCGAGGGGGTCGAGCTCCAGCGGCGACGGTTCTTGCGAGTTCGCCCCATAGACTCCGCGAGTGCGTGGAGCAGTGGTTCCAATCCTGTCTGCGGGGTTTGTTCCGGCAGGTGGTCGAGTTCGCCCTCATACAGCTCGTTCATGAGCATCTGCGCGCACCCTTTGTATTGACAAACGAATCCTGCGTACAGATAACGTCCTCGCCCCGATCCAGGAGCACCGCGGATGAACGTCGCCAGCCAGCTCTTCGAAGTGGCGCGCCGGCTGCCGGACCGCCCGGCGGTCTCCTGGGATGGCGGCGCGCTGACCTTCCGCTCGCTCACGGACCGCGTCTCCCGCATGGCCGGGCAACTCGCGCAGCAGTTCTCTCCCGGCGACCGCATCGCTCTGTGCATGGAGAACACCGGCGAAGTGATCGAGCTGTTTTTCGCCTGCTGGACGGCCGGCCTTTGCGTCGTCCCTACGAACGCGAAGCTTCACGCCAAGGAAGTGGGATACATCGTCGAGAGCTCCGGAGCGAAGGCGCTCGTCACCACGCCGGGCCTCGCCGACGCGCTTGCGGTGCTCGAGCGCGACGTGCCGCTGGTGTGCACCGGCACGGACCGCTACCGGACGCTGCTCGGAGACACGTCACTGCAGCCGCGCGTTGTGGAGGCGACCGACCCGGCGTGGATCTTCTACACCAGCGGCACGACCGGGCGGCCGAAGGGCGCGGTGCTTTCGCATCGCAACCTCCTCTTCATGAGCCTCGCCTACCTCGCCGACATCGACATGCTCGACGAGCGCGACACGCAGGTGCACATCGCGCCGCTCTCGCACGGCGGCGGGCTGTACTCGCTGCCCCATCTCTTCAAGGGCTCGCACCAGGTCATCCTCGGCGGCTCGTTCGATCCGGCGCGGACGTTCGAAGCCATCGAGCGTCATCCCAACGTCACCTTCTTCGCTGCCCCGACCGTGCTGACCCGCCTCGTCCACCACCAAGGCGCGCAGCGGGCGAAGCTCGAGACCCTCAAGACCATCTATTACGGCGGCGGCCCCATGTACGTCGCCGACTTGAAGCGCGCGCTCGCCCTCTTCGGCCCGCGGCTCTTCCAGCTCTTCGGCCAAGGCGAGTCGCCGATGACCATCACCGGGTTGTCCAAGCGGCTGCATGCGCAGAGCGATCATCCCCGTTACGAAGCCCTCCTCGGCTCGTGCGGATATCCCCGCACCGGCGTCGCCGTGAAGGTGGTGGACGGCGACGACCGCGAAGTGCCGTTCGGCGAGATCGGCGAAGTCGTCACCCGGAGCGATTGTGTGATGCAGGGCTACTACGGCAACCCGAAGGCATCTGCCGAGACGCTGCGGCATGGCTGGCTGCACACCGGCGACCTGGGGTCGATGGACACCGATGGCCTGCTGACGCTGCGCGATCGCTCCAAGGACATGATCATCAGCGGCGGGAGCAACATCTACCCGCGCGAGTTGGAAGAGGTGCTGCTGCGCCATCCCGAGGTCCTGGAAGCGGCCGTCGTGGGGCGGCAGCACGCCGAATGGGGCGAGGAAGTGGTCGCGTTCATCGTGTTGAAGCCGGGCGGGCGAGCGTCGGCCACCGATCTCGACCGCCTCTGCCTGGAGAACGTGGCCCGGTACAAGCGGCCACGCGATTATCAATTCGTCGACTCGCTGCCGAAGAACAATTACGGAAAGGTCCTCAAGACAGAGCTGCGGCAGAAGCTGCAGGGCGGAGCCAAATGATGCGCAGTGTGTCGGTAGCCGGAATCGGTTCGACGGCGTTCGGACGGCTGCCGAACATGCCCATCGAGGCGCTCGCCGTGGAGGCCGCGGCTACAGGCCTCGAGGACGCGAGGATCGATCAACGTGAAATCGGGGCCCTCTACCTGGGCAACTTCATCAGCGGACCGCTGACCGGACAGGAAGTGCTGGCGGGGATCGTCGGCGACAACCTTGGGCTCCCCAACGTGCCCTGCACGAAGGTGGAAGGTGCCTGCGCGTCCGGCGGCATCGCCTTTCGCCACGCTGTTCTCGCCATCGCCACCGGGCAGTGCGACGCCGCCCTGGTGGTCGGCGTGGAAAAGATGACCCACGCCACCACTCCCGACGTTACCGCGGCGCTCAATTGCGCGATGGACAACCGCGCCGACGGCGTCAGCGGGCTCACCTTCCCGGGACTGTTCGGGATCGCCTGGCGCGTGCACACGCAGCGGTACGGCACGAATCGCGAGCAGGTCTCCGCAGTGGTGATGAAGAACAAGCGCAACGGACTGAAGAACCCTCTGGCGCAGATGGGCGCCAACTTGACTGCCGAACAGATCGCTGCGTCCGCGCTGATCTGCGATCCGCTGCAGCTCTACGACTGCTGTCCGGCCAGCGACGGCGCGGCCGCGCTGGTGCTGGTCGCGAGCGACCGCTTGGACCGGAAGGATCGAGTCGACGTGGCGGCGACCGTGCAGACCCGCGGCGCGGCGCGAATCGCCGGGCACCCGGATCTGTGCTCGTTCGATGCGACGGTGCAGGCAGCGCGACGCGCGTACGAGCAGAGCGGCCTCTCCCCCAAGGACATCGACTTCGTCGAGCTGCACGACTGCTTCTCCATCGCGGAGGTGATCGACTCGGAGGACCTGGGAATCGCGCCGCGAGGGAAGGGCGCGGTGTACGCCGCGGAGGGACGCACGGCGGTCGGCGGCGAGATCCCCATCAATCCGAGCGGCGGACTGCTCGCGAAGGGCCACCCCGTCGGTGCGACTGGCGTGGGCCAGCTCTACGAGGCGACGCTGCAGCTGCGCGGCAAGCATCCAAACCAGGTGCAGGGAGCCGCCATCGGTCTGACGCACAACCTGGGCGGCACCGGAGTCGCGTGCACCGTCAACATCCTCAAGCGCTCCGATGCCTGACGTCTCCGTGCTCAAGTGCCGCAAGTGCGGCGCGCTCGACGCGGGACCGAGGCTGCTCTGCCCCAACTGCCGCTCTCGAGCGCTGGAGGCCGCGCAGGTGGAAGGTAAAGGCACGCTCCTGTCCTGGACGATCATTCGCCGCGCGCCGGCGAAGATGAAGGCGCTCGCGCCCTATGCCGTGTGCGTCGTCGACCTGGAGGCCGGCGTGCGCGTGACCGGGAGGCTGCAGGCAGTAGACGCGGCGTTGCGGCCGGGCGCGCGTGTGCGCTGCGCTGCCCTCGAAGGCGGCGTGGCGATCTTCTCCGCGGAGGCGTGAGTGGCGGAAGACATCCTGTACGAGAAGCATGGTGCGGTGCGGCTGATCACCCTCAACCGCCCCCGCAAGATGAACAGCCTCGATTTCGGCGCCAACGACGCGTTGGTGGCGGTGTGGCGCGAGTTCGACGCGGACGAGAGCGCGCGCGTCGCCGTGATCACGGGAGCGGGGACGGACGCGTTCTGCGCCGGAGCCGATCTGAAGACGTATACGATGGCGTTCGCCAACACGCCGGCGCCTGAGTTCCGCTGCCGGTACACGAACGGGCCGGGATTCGGCGGCATCACGCGCAATCTCGACGTCTTCAAGCCGATCGTCGCCGCGGTGAACGGCTTCGCCATCTCCGGAGGATTCGAGCTGGCGCTCGCGTGCGATCTGCGCTTCTGCTCCCCCAACGCGCAGTTCGCCTTGCAGGACGCGAAGTGGGGCTTTCACGCCTGCGACGGCGGCCTCATCCGCCTGCCGAAGATCGTCGGCCTCGGCAATGCGATGGAGATCATCCTCTCCGGCGACCGCATCGGCGCGGACCACGCGCTGCGGATCGGGCTGGTGAACCGAATCCATCCGCAGCCAGAGCTGCTGCCGCGGACGCTCGAGTACGCGCAAATGCTCGCGCAGCGGTCGCCGCTTTCGCATCGCTTCGCCAAGGAAGTGATGAAGCGGGCGGTGGGCTTGCCGCTCGACGAGGCGTTGCGGCTGGAATCGCGCTCGTTCTATGACTTCGGCCGCACGGAAGATCTCGCGGAAGGGACGACCTCGTTCCGCGAGCGCCGCGACGCGCGGTTCAAAGGCCGGTGACGGGAGGCATCGAGCATGAAGACGATCCTAGCGGTTCTCGCATTGTCGCTGCCCGCCGCGGCAGCCGTCGACGTGATCAAGGTCGGAGTGGTCGAAGGCTTGAGCGGGCCACCGGCGATCACCGATTTCGGCGAGTCCTACCTGCAGGGGCTCAAGTATGCGGTGAAGCAGTACGAAGAGGGCGGGGGGAAGCCGAAGATCCAGCTCGTCGTCTATGACGACGAGGCCAACCCGCAGCGGGCGGTGTCGCTGGTGCAGCGCCTGATCCAGAGCGACAACGTCCCGGTCGTCGTCGGCACGGTGAGCAGCGGGAACGTGATGGCGTTCGCGCCGGTTCTCCAGCGCGCGGAGGTCCCGCTCATCGCCGGTCCCTCCATCGCGACGAACATCACCACCGACTTCATCAAGCAGAAGCCGAGCTACATCTTCCGCTGCTCGATGGTGGAGAAGTTCCAGATCGACGCCATCCTCGAGTGGGGCGTGAAGAACTTCAAGAAGATCGGCCTGATCCACTCCACCACCGGATATGGGAACTTTGCCGCGAAATCGATCGAGGAAGGGCTCAAGCAGCGCAGCGCCTCCCTCGCGGCCAACGAGGCCGCCGCGCCCGGCGTGAACGATCTGACGCCGCAGATGCTGAAGATGCGCGACGCCGGCGTCGACCTGGTGCTGAACTTCCACGAGTCGTTCGAGCTGGTCTTCCGGCCGATGGCGGCGCTCAACTATCACCCGACGATCGCGGGAAACTGGGGACTCTCGTCGCTCAAGGTCGAGCAGGTCGTCGGGGCGAAGAGCCTGGAAGGCACGGTGATGGGCCAGGCGCTCGACCAGTCCACGCCGGAGGCGAAGAAGTTCGATGCCGGGATGAAGAAGGAGTACGGCAAGGAGTACCGCTGGCCGGTCGTCGCCGCGCTCGGCTACGACGCGGGGCAGATCCTGACCGCCGTGATCGCCAAGGCACAGAGCGCCGATCCCAAGGTGCTGCGCGACGCGATCGAGAACGTCGACGGCGTCAAGGCGATCACCGCGACGCCCTCGCATCCGTTCAGCCCCACGGACCACGAATGCATCAAGGCGAACGGCGTCTTCCTCGGCGTCTGGAAGAACGGCCAGGTGGTGCGGCTCGAGCCGAAGCGCTGATCCGTGTCCTGGGCGAACTTCCTCCAGCTGACCGTCAGCGGCCTGGCGATGGGCGCCATCTATACGCTGACGGCCAAGGGCCTCTTCATCGCGCACCTCGCGACGAATCGGCTGAACTTCGCCCAGGGTGACTTCCTGATGATCGCCGCGCTCCTCACGCTCGCCTTGCGCGGGCTGGGCATTCCGGTCCCCGTCGTGATCGTAGCGGTGGTGCTGATCCTCGGGTTCGCAGGATGGGGTCTGGAGCGCATCTTCATCCGCCCGCTCGACCGCCTCGGGTTTCGCGGCGGCGGCGAATACTCCTGGATCCTCACCACCGCCGGGGCTGGCCTCGTCATCCAGAACGTCGCCGAGCTCGTCTGGGGAAAGAGCGCGCAGTACTCGCCACCGCTCTTCTCCGGACGGAACGAGCCGGTGCGCTTCCTCGGCGCGGGAGTCTATCCCGAGCAGCTCGCGGTGATCGCGGTGTCCGTGCTCGTGGTCGCGGCATTCTACTGGTTCCTCTTCCGCACCCGGTGGGGCAAGAGCATCTACGCCGTCGCCTTCAATCCCGATGCCGCCGTGCTGCTCGGCATCGACGTGCGCCGCATGGTGGTGCTGGTGTTCGCGCTGGCGTCGATGCTGGCGGGGATCTCCGGCGTGCTGGCAGGCCCCATCGTCAGCGTCTTTCCCCAGATGGGTCTCGTCTTCACGGTGAAGGGCCTCGCGGTGGCGGCGGTCGGCGGTTTCAACAATCCGGCCGCCATCTTGTTCGGGGGCGTGCTCTTCGGGCTCGCCGAATCTTTTTCGAACTACCTGAACAGCGAGTTCGGCGATCTGCTTCCGCTCCTCTTCGTCCTCGCGCTGCTGATCGTTCGACCGACCGGAATCGCCGGCGGACGCAAGGCCGCGGCGCGCTGATGAACCGGCTCAAGTACGTCGCGCTTGGCCTGGTCATCGCATTCCTCCCGCTGGTCGCCCCGAACCCCTTCTTCGTCTTCTTCGCGCAGACGCTGGCGTACACCGCGATCGCGGTGATCGGGCTCGAGCTCCTCGTCGGTTTGACGGGACAGATGTCCCTCGGTCACGCCGGCTTTTATGCCCTCGGCGCCTACGGATCGGCGATCCTCGCCGGGAAGTCGGGCTGGTCGTTGTGGGCCAGCATTCCCGCGGGCGTGGTCATAGCGGCGCTGAGCGGGATCGCGGTAGGCCTCGTCGCGCGGCGGACGCGCGGGCTCTTTCTCGCCATGGCCACGCTCGCGTTCGGGTACGTGGTGGAGATCGCCGCGCAGCGCTGGGTGACCCTCACCGGCGGGACGATGGGGCTGATGGCGCTGCCGGTGATCGACTTCGGCAACGTCCGTCGCGGTCCGACCTACTACCTGTGGTGCGCAGGCGCGCTGCTCATCGCCGCCCAGCTGGCGAGCGACTACGTCCACCAGTCATCTGCCGGGCGGGCTCTGCTCGCCATGAAGGAAAGCGACGCTTTCGCGGAGACGGTGGGCATCAACGTGGCGGCCCGGCGGACGCTCGTCTTTGCGGGCAGCGCGCTTCTCGCCGGGCTCTCCGGAGCGCTGTTCGCGCACCAGAGCGGATTCGTCGGAAGCGACGCGTTCGGACTGCGGCTTTCGCTCGATCTCCTCATCGCCGCGGTGATCGGCGGGCTGGCGAATTCCAACGGTCCGCTGCTCGGAACTCTACTGGTGCTGGCGATGGCCGAGCTGATCGCGCCGCTCCAGCAGGTGGCGCTGCTTCTGCGCGGCATCATCCTCATCGGGGTGCTGATGCTCTTTCCCGGCGGAGCGATCGGCCTCTTGCACATCTTCCGCCGCAAGCGCGCAGAGGGACAGCCGGACGCGTCGATCGAGGCGCCGCCCTTCACGAAGGTGCAGGGAGCGCGGCTCGACGCGCACGAGCTCACCAAGCGGTTCGAGGGCGTGAGCGCCGTGGCCGGCTTCTCGATCGCCGTCGAGCCCGGGACGGTGCACGCGATCATCGGCCCCAACGGCGCCGGCAAGTCGACGCTCATCCACATGATCGCGGGGCTGCATTCCGCCGATGGCGGGTCGCTGCGCATCGACGGCCGCGATGTGACGCGCATGCCAGCGCATCGGCGCGCGCGCCTCGGCATCGCGCGCACGTTCCAGAACCTGCAACTGATCGGCGCGCTCTCGGTACTGGAGAACGTGCTCCTCGGCATGACCGCACGCCGCAGCGCCATCGCGGACTTCTTCCGTTGGCTCACGTCCCGCGACTTCGAGCAGGACGCCCGTGCCCGGGCCCGCGGCATCCTCCGCATGCTCGGGATCGCGCATCTCGCGGCGCGACGTCCCGCCGAGCTTTCGTACGGGCACCGCAAGCTCCTGGAGATCGCGCGTGCGATCGCCCAGGAGCCGCGCCTGATGCTGCTCGACGAGCCGATCGCCGGAATCAACGCCCAGGAGGCGAAGGAGATCGCGGACGTGGTGCGCCGGCTCCGCGAGAGCGGAGTGACCATCCTTCTCATCGAGCACAACATGGAGTTCGTGATGTCGGTCAGCGACCGCATCACCGTGCTCGACTACGGCGTGAAGATCGCGGAGGGCCTGCCGGTGGCGATCCGCAGGGATCCCAAGGTGATCGAGGCGTACCTGGGAAAGGAGGCGCCGTGATCGAGGTGCGCGACGTCTCCGCTTCCATCGGCCCCATCCGGATCCTCTCCGGCGTCTCGCTGGCGGCAGCCCGCGGCCGGTTCGTCACCGTCATCGGCGCCAATGGCGCGGGAAAGACGACTTTGCTGCGCACGATCTCCAATCTGCTGACGCCCTCGTCCGGACGCGTTACGTTCGACGGAAAGGACACGCGCGGAATTGCGCCGCACCGGCTGGCCCGCACGGGGCTCGTGCACGTTCCGCAGGGACGGCAGATCGTCCCGGCGCTGTCCGTCGAGGACAACCTCATGCTGGGCGCATCGAACATCCGGGGCCTCGCGCGAGGTGACATTCGCGAGGCCATCGAGCGCGAGTACGCGCGCTTTCCCGTCCTGCGGGCGCGGGCCGGGATCGCCGGCGGCAACCTTTCCGGCGGGGAGCAGCAGATGCTCGCCATCTCGCGCGCAGTGCTGATGAAGCCCAAGGCTCTTCTCCTCGACGAGCCGTCGCTGGGGCTGGCGCCCCAACTTGTCGCGTTGATCCTCAAGGCGCTGCGCGAGATGGCGGACGCCGGTGTCGCCGTCATCCTCGTGGAACAGCTGGCGATGATGTCGCTCTCGATCGCCGACGACGCGTATGTCCTTCGACAGGGCCGGATCGTGCTCTCCGGACCCGCCGCCGACCTGCGCGGCAACGCTTCTGTCGTGGAGAGTTACCTGACGTAAGAGCCTGTAGAGCCTATGTTTTTGGTTGCGGGGGCAGGATCGGCGGGTTTTCTAGAACGAGGCTCCCGCTGCACTCTGACATTCCGCCACTTGGCGGCGAGCGTCAACACCGTCGATAGGTCCGGCGCGCTCAACGCGGTGGGACGACGGACTTCAAGACTGCCACGTCAGCTAGCTGCTGCTCTGCGGTGCGAGACAGCCTACCGAGTCGCCCCGGATGATAGAGCGGCAGCAACTGCCGTCCCGCCCACGGATGCAACCTGCCCGCCGCTTGCCGAAGGCGCAGGTGGTGAGGATGGAGGCGGTCGAGCGCGCTGAGCGCTTGCGCGCCAAATGCCACGACAACCAGCGGGTCAGCCAGACCGATCAGTTGCTCCAACCAGCCGCCGCAGAGATCCAAC
>JAIVGS010000074.1 GCA_020201435.1 Myxococcales bacterium | reverse complement strand
GCTGCAGCTCCGTCGAAGGCGGCTCGACGATCGGCGCCACCGGCAGCGGCGGCGGCTGGTAGGGGGGCGGCGGCGTGAACGGCTCGACCGGCAACGGCCTCGGCTGCGCCGAAAGCACCGGCGGCGGCGGCGTCAACGCCGGATCCGGCGCCCGCGTCGCTCCCAGCGCCCGCGCGATCCGCAGCCGCGGGTCGGTCTGCGCCTCGACGATCAGCACGTCGCCGGCATCCTCCGCCGAAGGCTGCGGCGGCGGCCGGGGCATGGCCGAGAGCAGCTCGGACAGCTCGGCCGCGAGATCGGCGGCGCTCGGGAACCGCGCATTGGGCCGTGGCGAGACCGCGCGCCGGAACAGGGCTTCGACTGCCTCCGGCAGCTCCGGATTCTTCTCGATCACGCTGAGCTGGGCGTCGTACTGCGCGCCCGACAGCATCTCGCCGAGCATCACGCCGAGGCTGAACACGTCGGTCCGCGCGTCGAGGGGCTCGCCGAGCAGGAACTCCGGCGCCAGATACCGGTGGGCAGCGGCTGCCTTCTGCGCGGCCATGAACGGCGCCCGCGGCAGGCTGACGGCGAGCCCGAAGTCGGTCAGCTTGAGCAGGTCGGGCAGCACGATGACGTTGTCCGGCTTCAAATTCCCGTGTGCAAACGCGGTGTTGGCCGCTTCGAGCGCAGCCGCGATCTGGGCCGCGATCGGCTCGACTTCCTGCAGCGTGAACCGTTGTCCCTTCTGCCGCCGCAGGTCCATGATCCGCCGCAGCGTGAGCCCCTCGAGGTACTGCGCCGCGACGAACGGGCGCCGGCCGTCCTCCCCGGCCTCGTAGATCCGCGCGATGTTCGGATGCGCCAGCCGCTGCGCCTTGTGCAGCTCCTCGACGAAGACCCGCTTTTCCTCGGCGATCTGGAGGAAGCGCGGCGAGAGGATTTTCAGAGCGACTTCGCCGGCGTTGGTCGCTTCGAACGCCCGGTACATCCAGCCCAGCGGACCGGACCCGACGTGCTCGCGGACCTCGTACCGTCCTGCGATCCGGTCACCGGCGTGGCACGGCGCACCCTCGACGGCGCGGGGCCGCTTGACGCCGACGCCGAATCCCGCCGCCGGGCCGGCCTTGAGCGCGGGGTCGAACTGCTGACCGCAGGTCACGCACCTGCCGGCGCCGTCCTTGACGTGCCCACCGCAGCGATAGCACAGCATCGACGCCCTGTAGCACCGGCGCGGGCCGAAATCCCTCGTCTTGCTGACCGATGCCGGGACTCAGCCGCGCCCCGTGTGGCCGAAGCCGCCCTCGCCGCGAGAAGTCTTTGGCAGCTCGCGAGCTTCGATCAACTCCGCGCGCGAGACCGGCGCGATCACCAGCTGGGCGATCCGGTCGCCGCGCGCGAGCGAGACCGGGCGTTGACCCAAATTCGCAAGGATCACGGACACTTCCCCGCGGAAGTCGGAGTCGATCGTCCCTGGGCTGTTGAGGCATGTCACACCCTCGCGCAGCGCCAGTCCGCTCCTCGGGCGGACCTGCCCCTCGTAGCCCGGTGGGATCGCCAGCGAGAGGCCGGTCGGCACCAGCGCACGCTCTCCGGGCGCCAGCGACACCGGCACGTCGGCTCGCAGGTCGAGCCCGGCGGACCCTTCGGTCGCGTAGGCTGGAAGCGGCAGCGGCTCGCCGCGCGGCGGCGACACGCGCATCACCTCGATTCGAATCGGCACCGGGCAATCTTGCCCTTTCCCGCGGCCGGCTTCCATGCTCTTAGAACGCGCATGGATTTCGCCATCGCCGGCGGGGGCGTGATCGGGCTTGCCTGCGCGCGCGAGCTCGCCGGGCGCGGCCGGCAGGTAACGTTGTACGACGCGCGCCACCGCGGCCAGGCCTCGTGGGCGGCCGCCGGCATCCTCGGGCCGCAGTCGGAAGTGCACGAGCCGTCGCCGCTGCTCGACCTGTGCCGCACGTCGTTCGCGCTGTACCGGAAGTTCGTCGAGCACCTGGGCGACGTCGGCTTCCGAAGCAACGGCACGCTCCACCGCGCCTTCACCGACGAGGACGCAGCGCGCCTCGAGGCGCTCGCGCGCTGGCAGCGTGCGGCGGGCCTCTCCGTCGAAGAGCGGAGAGACGGACTCTTCTTTCCCGAAGAGGGTCAGGTCGACAATCGCCGGCTGGTGCAGGCCCTTCGCGCCGATTGCGAGCGAAAGGGCGTCCGATTTTCCGACGGCCCCGCCGTGAACCCATCGATCGTCTGCGGCGGCGCCTGGTCAGGCTACGGCGTCTTCCCCGTGAAAGGCGAGATCATCGCACTCGACGCGAAGCCGCCCGACTGCGTCGTCTTCGGCGGCGGCGGCTACCTGGTCCCTCGCGGCGACGTGACGCTCGTCGGCGCGACGTCGGAACGCCGGGCCGATCTCGAGCTGACGAAGAGCGCCCGCGACTCCCTGCTCGCCGTCGCCGCGAAGCACGGTTACGGCGGCGCGCGCGTCGTCGACCACTGGGCCGGCCTGCGCCCGGCGACCGAAGACGGCCTGCCGCTGCTCGGCCGAGCCGGCGACCTCATCGTCGCCACCGGCCACTACCGCAACGGCATCCTCCTGGCGCCGATCACCGCGAAAATCGTGGCCGCGTTGGTCGAAGACGGGAAACCGCCGGTCGATCTGGCGCCGTTCGACCCTCTGCGCTATTCAGCTAGACCTTCCGGGAGGCACCCATGAGCGATGGCGAGCGTCTCGTCAAAGTGCCGGAGCAGTTCGCAAAGTCGGCGCGGATCGGCAGCATCGACAAGTACCGCGCGCTCTACGACAGGTCGTTGTCCGATCCCGACCGCTTCTGGGCGGAGCAGGCCGAGCGGATCACCTGGTTCAAGAAGTGGGACAAGGTCTCGAAGTGGGACTTCAAGGACGCGAAGATCGAGTTCTACCTGGGCGGCAAGCTCAACGCCTCGTACAACTGCCTCGATCGCCACCTCACCGGACCGCGCAAGAACAAGGCGGCGCTGATCTGGGAGGGCGACTCCCCCGACGAGTCGCGGACGCTGACCTACTTCGACGTCTACCGCGAGACGTGCAAGTTCGCGAATGCACTGAAGAAGCTGGGCGTGAACAAGGGCGACCGGGTGACCATCTACCTGCCGATGGTCCCCGAGCTGGCGATCTCGATGCTCGCCTGCGCGCGGATCGGCGCGATCCACAGCGTCGTCTTCGGCGGGTTCTCGGCCGAATCCCTGAAAAACCGCATCCTCGACTGCAAGAGCGAGGTGGTGATCACCGCCGACGGCGGCTATCGCGGCGGCCGGATCGTGCCCCTGAAACAGACCACCGACGACGCGCTCAAGGATTGCCCCGAGGTGAAGACCGTCGTGATGCTCAAGCGCACCGGCAAGGACGTGCCGTTCACCGAAGGCCGCGACAAGTGGTGGCACGAGGTGGTGAAGAACGTTCCGCTCGAGTGCGAGCCGGAGAAGATGGACGCCGAGGACCCGCTCTTCATCCTCTACACCAGCGGCTCGACCGGAAAGCCGAAGGGCGTGATGCACACCACCGGCGGGTACATGGTCTACACCTCGCTCACCCACGAATTGGTCTTCGACATCCGCGAGGAGGACACGTACTGGTGCACCGCCGACTGCGGCTGGGTCACCGGCCACAGCTACGTCGTCTACGGTCCGCTCGCCAACGGCTCGACCAGCGTGATGTTCGAGGGCGTCCCCAACTACCCCGACTGGGGCCGCTTCTGGGACGTGGTCGACAAGTACGCGGTCAACATCATCTACACCGCGCCGACCGCGATCCGGGCCATCGCCCGCGAGGGCGAGGCGCCGGTCAAGAAGCGCAGCCGCAAGTCGCTGCGGCTGCTGGGGACGGTCGGCGAGCCGATCAACCCCGAGGTGTGGCTCTGGTACCACAAGGTCGTCGGCGACGGCCGCTCCCCGATCGTCGACACCTGGTGGCAGACCGAGACCGGCGGCATCCTGATCACCCCGCTGCCGGGCGCGATCGACCAGAAGCCCGGGTCGGCGACGCTGCCCTTCTTCGGCATCGAGCCGACGGTCGTGGACGACAAGGGAACCGTGCTCGAAGGAGCAACCACGGGTAATCTTTGCCTTTCTCGGCCATGGCCGGGGATCATGCGCGGGGTCTACGGCGACGCGGATCGGTTCAAGAAGACGTATTTCTCGACCTTCCCCGGCCGCTACTTCACCGGCGACGGCTGCCGACGCGACGAGGACGGGTACTACTGGATCACCGGCCGTGTCGACGACGTGATCAACGTCAGCGGTCACCGGCTCGGGACCGCCGAGATCGAGAGCGCGCTGGTCTCGCACAACGCGGTCGCCGAGGCGGCGGTGGTCGGGTTCCCCCACGACATCAAGGGCCAGGGCATCTACGCCTACGTCACGCTCAAGGCCGGCGTGAATCCGACCGAAACGCTGCGCACCGAGCTCGTCCAGCACGTCCGCAAGGGCATCGGGCCGCTCGCGCAGCCGGACGTGATCCATTGGGCGCCGGCGCTGCCGAAGACCCGCTCCGGCAAGATCATGCGGCGGATCCTGCGCAAGATCGCGGCCGACGAGTTCGACACGCTGGGCGACATCTCCACGCTCGCCGACCCCTCGGTGGTCGACACGCTGGTCAAGGAAAAGGCCGCGCGTTCGGGCAAGTAGCCGCGCGCGATTGACCGGCGTCGCCGGAAAGCGTTCAATGAGGAGGGGCGGCGGGGGGCCCCGTCTCTGGCGGAAAACGTCTTCAATCTGCTCAAGGCGGCGTGGTCGGTCGCCGGGACCGGCGATGCGAGTGTCTTCGGGGTCGAGATCGCGATCGTCACCAACGTCAAGGACCCCGACAAGCAAGGCCGCGTAAAGATTTGCTTTCCCCGCTTTCCCGGAAAGCCCGAGAGCGACTGGGCGCGGGTCGTGCAGCCGGCGGCGGGCGACGGGCGCGGCTTCTACTGGCTGCCGCAGGTCAACGACGAGGTCCTCGTCGCCTTCGAGCGCGGGCAGTCGAACAAGCCGTACGTGATCGGCTCGTTGTGGAACGGCAAGGACAAGCCGATGAAGGACGGCTACACCGACGACAACACCAAAATCATGGTGCAGACCGCGTCCGGGCACCAGGTGATCCTCGAGGACAAGAACGGCGACGAGACGATCGTCATCGCCGACAAGTCGGGGAAACGGACCGTCACTTTCGACGTCAAGAACAAGAAATTCCTCATCGAGGCCAAGGAAGGCGACGTCGAGTTCCACGCCGAGAAGAAGATCGTTTTGCAGTGCGAGGACATCGAGATCAAGACCAGGAAGACCGGCAAGGTCGACATCGGCGACAAGTTCGAGCTCAAGGTCGCGCAGAAGCTCGGGATGAAGGCCGGGCCGCAGTTCAACATCAAGGCCGACAAGGTCAACCTCAATCCGCCCTCGCTCGACTGGGCAGCGCTGGTGGCCGCGGCATTGGCCAAGGCCGCCGCCGCGGCCGCAGCGGCAGCCGGAGCGAACGCGGCCCAGCAGCAGGCTGCCGCACAAGCCGCAGCCGCCGCAGCGGCTGCCGCAGCAGGAGCACAACCCGCCGTCGTTCCGACCACGACTCCTGCCGGAGCGGGTGCGGGGCAGGCGGGCGGCAGTGGCGCCGCGGGTCCGGCTGGAGCCGCGGCCCCCGGCGGTACGCAATTCACGCAGGCGAACGCGGGCCCTGCCGGCGCCAATGCGGCCCCAGCCGCGAACGCCGCTGCCGCTGCGGCGGCAGGACAGGTCAAGGTGCAGGTCGTCCGCGCGGACGGCACGGCGCAGGCGAACCTCGAATTCGAGCTCGTCGCTCCCGACGGAACCAAACACGCCGGCAAGACCGACGATCAGGGCTCGCTCGAGGTCGACAATCTGCCCCAGTCCGGCGACTGCACCCTCGATCTTCCCGACGTGAAGCCGGCCGCGCGAGCGGACGCCTCGGTGCAGGGCCGCATCCGCTTCGTCGAGGGCGGCGTGACCGTCAAGATCGGCGCCGCCTCGGTCGTCGAAATACCGCCGCGAACCCGCCGCTGCCGGCTGTCGGGCCTCAATTTCGAGACCAACAAGACCTTCCTTTTGCCGGCGGCGATGACCGGCATCCGCCAGCTGGTCAAGCTCTTCAACAGCTTCGACGGCATCCAGGGCCTCGTGAACGGCCACACCGACAAGCAGCCGCCGAGGTCGGGCGATTCCTTCGAATTCAATCGCAAGCTGTCGGTGGAGCGCGCCGAGGCGATCGCCGCCTACCTCACCGACGACGTCGAGGCGTGGCAGAAGTTCTACGCCGGGACCGGCGCCTCCGGGCAGTGGGGTGTGCGCGAAGACCAGTTCATGCTCTCGACCGTGAAGGATTCCAACGGCGCGCCCTTCTACGACGGACAGATCGACGGGCAGAACGGATCGAAGACCAAGGCCGCGTACCGGAGCTTCCAGCGCTCGCGGCTCGTCGACGAGAGCGACAATCCGACTCCCGAGACGCGGCGCGAGTTGGTGCGGGCGTACATGCAGCTCGACGGCACTTCGCTTCCCAAGGCCGCCAGTTTGGAGGTCCACGGCTGCGGCCTGACCCATCCGCTGCCCGAGACCGAGGGCGATCCGGGTCTCGATCAGCCGAAGAACCGCCGCGTCGAGGTCTACCTGTTCGACGGCGCGGTCGATCCGAAGCCGGTGACGCCGGAGCCGCGTCAGGGATGCGACCAGCACGCGGCCTGGGTGGCGCAGATGATCCTCGACGTCGATCTCGACCAGCCGCCAGGCGTGCTCAAGGTCCGCGTCGTCGACGAGCAGGGGCAGGCGCCGCCGGGAGTGCACCTCCACGCTTCGGGACCCCTGCCCCTCGACGCCGACGGCGCGGAGGCGTCGTTCGCGGACCTGGTCCCCGGAAGCTACGAAGTGATCGCCAACGCGCCCGGCTTCCTCGCCGCGGACGACACGCGCGCGGTCCCCGCAGGCGGCACCGCCGAGGTCGCGCTGACGCTCAAGCGCGAGACGTTCGAGCTCGACGTCCTGGTCGAGACCGACGCGAAGCAGCCGATCCCCGACGCGCAGGTCGAGATCAGCGCTCCCGGCATCGCTCCGGCGAAGACGAACGACAAGGGTCTCGCACATTTCTCGAAGCTGCCGCAGGGCAACGTCCGGCTCACCGCGAGCCATCCGAGCTTCACGACCAGGTCGGTGGATACGCCGGTTCCGCCGCGTGCGCCGGTGAGCGCCGGCGAAAGGGCCGGGTCCGCACCCGACGCCGTCCCGATCCTGCTCAGCGCGGCCACCGGGAACGTGACCATCACCGTACGGGCCGGCAGCGAGACGGGGCCGGCCATTCCCAACGCGAAAGTCTCGCTCAACCCGCCCTCCGGCGCTCCGCTGGAGAAGCCCACCGACGGCCAGGGAGTGGCGGACTTTCCCGCCGTGCCGGCGGGAAAAGTGCTGGTCGTGGTGGACGCGAAGGGATTCGATTCGCCCAATCCCGAAGAGCTGGTCGTCCAGGGAGGGGTCGCGGCCGGCAAGACGATCGCGCTCAAGGCCTCGCCGGCCACGCTGGTCGTCAAGGTGGTCGACGGGAACGTCACTCCTCCGGCGCTTCCGCCACCGATCGGAGGCGCGACGGTCCGCGTGCTGCCGGCCTCCGGCGCGGAGCAGACCGCGAAGACGAAAGACAAGTCTGACAAGAACGCTGGCGAGGCGAAATTCGAGAAGCTCGGCGCCGGCAGCGTGTCGATCCGCGTCCAGGCCGACGGGTTCGCGCAGGGCCAGGCGACGCAGACCCTGACGGCGGGCGCGACGACCACGGTCGAGGTGGTGCTCAAGGCGGCGACCGGCACCGTCGCCGTCGCCGTCACCGACGACGTCGGCGCGGCGGTCGACGACAAGGACGTGCTCATCACCGTGCAGCCGCCCGGGTCCGCGAAGTCGGTCACCGGGCCGACGAAAAGCGGGAAGGCCCGGTTCGAGGGCGTTCCTCCGGGGCAGAGCAAGATCATCGCCGCCAAGCCGGGGTTCGGCGACGGAGAAGCGACCGCCGACGTGAAGATCGACCAGGTCGTCGAGGTGCCGGTCCAGCTCAAGCGGCTCTTCGGCGAGCTGACGGTGACGGTGACGACGGCGAGCGGAGAGCTGCTCCGCGATGCGGTGGTGACCCTGGAGCGCGGAAAGGACAAGCGCGAGGCGAAGACCGTGGACGGCGGCGTCACGCCGCCGTTCAAGGACGTCCCGGTCGGGAAATGGAAAGTCAGCGCGCGCCTCGACAACTTCACTGCTCCGGCGCCCGAGGAGATCGACGTCAAGCAGGGCCCCGGTCAGACGAAGACGATCACGCTGACGCCCAATGCGATCACCGCGCAGATCTCGCCCGCGCCGCTGGTCGTCGTCCTGGCAAAGCACAACTGCAAACCCGCGCGAAAACCGGTCCGGTTGAGCGTCACGGCGGGCTTTGGCGGGACGGGGACCGGCGAGTTCAAGAAGCCCTCGAAGAACACGGTCCGCTTCTTCACCGCGGCGAGCGGGGGCGCCGAGATTGCGTTCAACGGCACCGACAACAAGTTCACCGCCGCGCAGCTCACCGCCGGAGTCCAGCTGTTCGCCGAGGGCGGGGTGGTCAGCACCGCGCAGCAGGACACCGACCTCCAGCTCGAGCTCTCGGTCGGCAACAACAAGTTCGGCGCGCCGACGGTCGCGAAGGCGACCTGCGTCGACCTGACGCTCGACCTGTTCCAGAGTCGCCCCGCGCCCACGACCGACCCGGCACCGATGGCGGTCAACGACAAGACCGACGTCGGCAGATTCGTCCACGTGCAGGACCCCGGTTTCCACCATCGACGCGCGTGGCTGGTCGTTCGCGAAGTGCAACCTGCCGGTTTCACGCAGGATTTGGAGCTGCGCCTGGTTCCCCCTGGTGGCGCGACGGGCGCCGTGACGCTCTTCCCCGCCGAGGATCACGTCAATCCCGAGGCGGCAGTCGGCCTGCCGCACCCCGTCACGGGTGCGGATCTGACCGGCGCTCCGAACGTCGCCGGCCGAAAGGGCGTGGCGTTCTTCGTCGAAGGGAAGACGGTCAGCGGCGCGCGGCACGACGTCGTGCTGCAACTCGGCATCAAGGGGGACGAGCCGGACGGTGATCGCGCCGCCTTCACCGTCGTCCGCCTGAGCAATCTGGTCGCGACGATTCCTTCCACTCCTGCGAACACGCCGCGCAACAACAACAACTCCATTCCCGCGAGCGTGCTCAGGCTCGGCACCGGCGCGGCGCCCACGGCGCGCGAGTACGACGAGCTCTTCGCGGGCAACGCGCCGATCGTGCTGGTGGAGAATTCGGTGCCGGCGGGCACGCCCATCGCGCTCACGGCCAGCGTCGCGCCGGCTGGCTTGCCGGTCCGATTCGAAGCGCGGCGAGTCACCAACGCGGCCGACAAGGACAGCGACAAGATCGTCAACGACCTGCTGCCGAAGCCGGCCGCGCAGCCAACCGCGAATCTGACCAGCGCACTGGGCGCCACGCCGATCACCGGGACCCTGCTCTCCGACTCGGTGGGGTCGTTCCACGTGCGCGCCTTCATCGACTGCAACGGCAACAACACCTTCGACGATCGCGGCGAGCCGTTCATCGTCATGAACTGCGTGCTGGTCCGCGTGCAGGGTGCGCGGAACAACAGCGCCTCGGTCAACACGAACTGGGGCTTCTGCGCGCCGGGCGCCTTCGGTCCGGCAGGCCCTCCGCCGGGCAACGCGTTCAGCGCCAGCAGCGCCACCGGCCTCCAGGTCAGCACGGGGGCCTTCAACAATGCCGCCGTTGCGGCCACGCACAACGACGCCACCGTCAACCTCATTGGCGGCGGACCGAATGGGCTGGTCGGTCTCGATTCGGTCTTCCTCGGCTGGGTCAACAACGAGCTGGATGCCAACACGGCCGGGACGCGTCCCAATACGACCGGAGAAGACGTCGTCTCCGCCTACCTCGACAACTCGGTCGCGCCACCCGCGACTCGCACGCGCATCAGCGTGATGACCTCTCCGCCCGGCAACTTCCTGCCGGGCGTCCCGCAACCAGGCGCTCCGGGGGGTCCCCCCCTCCTCGGCGGCCCCTGCCTCGACACTTCGCCTTTCGCCAACCAGGGCCAGGGCGGGAACCTCTGCATCGGAACCGAGGGCGCAGTCGGACCGCCCGTCGTCCACGCCCAGGCGGCTCCGGTGGGGACCCCGGGGAACGTCGGCAAATCGATCCAGGTCGAGATGTGGGACAGCCCTGGCGACGTCTGTCCGGCGAGGATGACGGCCTTCCCTGCCGCGGTGCTCGCCAACTATCGCTTCAACATCGACTTCCGCTCCGATCTAGTGGCGTGGACGAACCCGATCACCAAGCGGCCGGCGCCGTCGCCGAGCCCGATCGGCGTGCCGCCTGGGCCGCCCGGGACGCAGACCGTGCCCGACCAGTCCTGCTGCCTCTACTCGACCGTGCAGACCAACCAGTGGAACATCCGGTTCGCGTTCGTCTTCGGACCAGCGCCGGCCAACGTGCCGGCGGGACTCGTCACCATGACCAAGGATGTGGACGAGAAGCGTGTCGCCAGAGCCATGACGGCGAGGGAAGTCAGGTTCCCCATCGTGCTCAGGCTGCTCGGCATCCAGGAGCGACCGTGATCGAATACTTCGTCTCCGGTTCGCCTTCCTTGATCGTCCGCGCGACGCACGTCTTTCTCGTCCAGGTCCTGTCGGCACAGCCCGGACCGTGGGCGGCGGACGTCGAGCCGACCGAGAAGCGCGCCGTGGATCTCTCGCTCCGGATCGAGCGCATGTTCAAAGGCGAGACCGAGCGCGCGGCGGGCGACACCGTGAAGACGACGGTCGAGCAATGGCGCGGAACCATCAGCAGGACGTTCAAGCTGCCCGGTCCATGGTCGGGGGCGTCGCTCGAGCCCGGAACCCGATACGTCGTCTTCGCTGCGGGGGATGGCGCCGCCGCCGAGCTCCTTCGCGTTCCGACCCTCGTCCTCCCTGAGTCCCAGGCGGTGCCGGACGTCGAGCTGGCCGACGAGGAGGACAGCGAAACGCTCCCGCTGGCGGCGGTGCTGGAAAAGGCGATCGGCGTCGCGGACAGGCTCGGATTCCTCTTCACCGACTATCTCCTCGAGCGGCACGGCGCGACGGTGCTCTCGATACCGAAGCAATTCGAGCACGTCGCTCGGCTGCTCGAATCGCCGAAGCTGACCAACGTCGCCCGCAACGGGCTTCTGCACGGGCTGGCGTCGGCCATCGATCAGGGGCGCGCCGTCGCGGCGGTCGAGGATCGCTTCATCCGCGCTCTCTTCCGGTTGCTGGCGCTGCCCGAGGCAGGGCCGTTCGCGAACAACATCGTCGACGTCTATCTTCCAGGCCGCATCGCGCGCAGGACGGCCCGGCTCGTCTTCCGAAGCGCCGCCCAGGAGAGGGTGCGCGCGCAGCAGTCGATGTCGAAGCACGCCGGTTCGCACGCCGACGCCATTCGCGAGTGGTTGGCCCGTGAGCCGCCCGAACTCAAATAGCGGGTTTTACGCTTTGGCGTCGAGATCGCGATCGTCACCAACGTCAAGGACCCCGACAAGCAAGGCCGGGTGAAGATCTGCCTTCCCCGGCTTCCCGGAAAGCCCGAGAGCGACTGGGCGCGGGTCGTGCAGCCGGCCGCGGGCGAGGGGCGCGGCTTCTACTGGCTGCCGGCCGTCAACGACGAGGTGCTGGTCGCGTTCGAGCGCGGGCAGGCGAATCGACCGTTCGTGATCGGCTCGCTGTGGAACGGCAAGGACAAGCCGATGAAGGACGGCTACACCGACGACAACACCAAGGTCATGGTGCAGACGACGTCCGGGCACCAGGTGATCCTCGAGGACAAGAACGGCGAGGAGACGATCGTCATCGCCGACAAGTCGGGGAAGCGGACCGTCACCTTCGACGTGAAGAACAAGAAGTTCCTCATCGAGGCGAAGGAAGGGGACGTCGAGTTCCACGCCGAGAAGAAGATCGTCCTGCAGTGCGAGGACATCGAGATCAAGACCAAGAAGACGGGGAAGGTCGACATCGGCGACAAGTTCGAGCTCAAGGTCGCCCAGAAGCTGGCGATGAAGGCCGGCCCCCAGTTCAACATCAAGGCCGACAAGGTCAACCTGAATCCGCCCTCCCTCGATCTGCAGGCGCTGATCGCGGCGGCGCTGGCGGCGGCGGCCCGCGCGGCAGCGGCAGCGGCGGGAGCGAACGCGGCGCAGCAGCAGGCGGCGGCGGCGGCCGCTGCGGCGGCTGCGAATGCGCTGATGAACGCGGCGACCGCGGGCGGCACGGTGCCGACCAAGGACGTGGCCGACGCGGCGAAGGCCGCCGCCGAAGCTGCGGAAGCGGCGGCCAAGGCCGGAGCGAAAGCCCCCGACGGCACGGACTGGACCAAGGCCAAGGACGGCCAGAAAGCCGGCGACGATGCGGCCAAGACTGGCGGAGGCGCGACCGGCGGCGGCACCACGACCACTGGCGGCGACACCGGCAAGACGGGCGGCAAGGACGCGGGCCAGGACGCCGCGCCGGGCCCCCACGACATCGCGGTCACGCTGCAGGACGCGTCGGGCAACCCGGTCCCGAACATCAAGTGGCAGGTCACGCTGCCCGACAACTCGACGAAGACAGGCACCACCGCCGACGACGGAAAGATCTCGGTCACCGGCCTCACGCAGGACGGCAAGTACACGCTCGACCTGCCCGACCTCGACAAGGTCAGCCCGCCGCCCTCCGACGACGGCGGCACGCAGGCCAAGGGCGGAGACGACAAGCCGAAGGACGACAAGTCCAAGGACGACGGCAGCAAGACCGACTCCCCGGCCCAGGGCGACACCAGCTCGCCCGCGCAGCCCAAGGACGACGCCGGCCCGCAGGACGACGAGGCCAAACGCTACGACTGGGTGCGGTCGATCATCGAATCGACCGACATCATGGACTGGAAGAAGAAGGAGTCGAAGGGCAAGGGCAAATTCGACACCAACCCCTGGGACATGAACCTCCTCGGCCTGCGCGGCTGGCACTGCGACAAGGGCGCCGTCCCGAATGTGCAGGACAGGTTCAACGACACGATCTACGTCGCCTACCTCGACGACAGCGGCAAGAAGTGCTGCGAGGCGTTCCAGTGCACGGTCGACCCCGGCAAGCTCGGCGACAAGGATCTCAAGAAGATCGAAGGCAGCTGGCCCGGAGTGGCGCACCTGCTCGACAACCAGTACCGCTACAAGCGCGGTCAGCACCCCGACGTCGACGGTAAGCTCAAGCACGCGATGCGCCAGGCTGCTCCCGTCTGGTGCTGGTTCAGCTCTGACCAGCACGACGTGCGGAAGGAATCGGATCCGATCATCTTCGGCGGCGACCACAAGCTCCACGACTGGGGCGTCAACATTCACTTCTCGTATTCGGCCGCCGTGGTGGGGAACTGGTCGGAAGGGTGCCAGGTCATCCATAGCGCCTGGAAAGACCCGCCCTTCCAGAGGTTTCTGTTCCTGATGTCGAAGGACCCGGACGGAAT
>JAIVGS010000073.1 GCA_020201435.1 Myxococcales bacterium | reverse complement strand
GGCGCCGGGCGCAAGCCCAAAGGCGTTCGCCCGCAGGTTTCTCACCACGCGCGACCGTACTTCGACAAGCCGGCCGCGGTACACGTCACGTTGCGCGTCGACCACCATGTCTGGAACCTTCGCAGTCAGCGCTGCTTTCGCGTCCTCAAGCAGGCGCTGCGGGACGCGCTCGGCCGGTTCGGGCTCCGCGTCATCCACTTCAGCGTCCAGGGAAACCATCTGCATCTGATCGTCGAGGCGGACAGCAGCATGAGCCTCAGCACCGGTATGCAGGGGCTCTGCATCCGGATCGCGCGGTCGCTCAACCGGTTGATGGTCCGCAAGGGCCCTGTTTTTGCTGATCATTTTCACTCTCGGCTCCTGCCCTCGCCGACCGAGGTGACGCGCGCCATCCAGTACGTGCTCGATAATCATCGCAAGCACTACGGCTCATCAGGCACCGACCCTTATGCGTCGCCCTCGCTGACCGCGGCGGAGCGCGACCGCGTGTTGGCCAAACCGATGACGTGGATGCTGCGCGATGGATGGCGTCGGGCAGTCAAGCGTCTTGCGCGCGACTGAGACCGCGCTCTTTCAAGCTGCCTTCTCTTTCGCCCGCCGGGCGAGCGCGCCGAGACCGTCGTAAGCCGCGTACTTGTAGAGCTCCGACAGCGTCGGGTAGTTGAAGACCGCGTCGATGAACAGATCGATCGTCGCGCCCGAGAGCACCGCCATCTCGCCGATGTGGATCAGCTCGGTGACGCTCGGCCCGAGAGCGTGGACGCCGAGGATCTTCTTGTCGGAAGGCGCGAAGAGGATCTTGAGGAACCCGCTCTCGGCGCCGAGGATCTCGCCGCGCGCGTTGTCGCACATGAAGGCGCGGCCGACGAGGTAATCGACGCCCTTCGCCTTCAGCTCCTCCTCGTTCAGGCCCACGTAGCTGATCTCGGGGATCGTATAAATTCCGTAAGGAAACAGCGGATTTACGCGCGTCTTGTAGCCCAGATGAAAGGCGTGGCACATCGCCACCCGGCCCTGCTCCATCGAAGTCGAGGCGAGCCCGGGAAAGCCGACGACGTCGCCGGCCGCGTAGATGTGCGGGACCGCGGTCTGGAAATGTTCGTTGACCGCGATGTTGCCGCGCTTGTCGGGGACGATGCCGAGCTTTTCCAGGCCGAGCTCCTGGACGTTCCCGCTGCGGCCGGCGGCGGCGAGCACGGCCGCCGCGGTTTCGACGCGGCCCTTCTCCGTCGTCACGCTGCAGACCCGGGTGGTCTTGTCGATCTCGCATTTCACGGGCGCGTCGCCCAGGCGCAACCAGAGGCCGAGCCGCTCGAGCTCGGCCGAGAACCGGTCGCCGACCTCGCCGTCGAGGAAGCCGAGCAGCCGATCGCGCCCGTCCATCATCGTGACGTGTGTCCCCAGGGCCGCGAAAATGCAGGCGTATTCGGACGCGATCACGCCCGACCCGAGGACGATCATCGATTCCGGGATGGTCTCGATCTCGAGGATCTCGTCGGAGTCGTAGATCTCGACCTCCTCGAACGGGATCCACGACGGCCGGTGCGGCTTCGAGCCGGTCGCGACGAGAAAGACGTCGGCGGTGAGCAGCTTGTCGCCGGGAGCGACTTTCACGGTGTGCGCGTCGACGAACGTCGCCGTGCCGGGGAAGAGGTCGACCTTGTGGCGATCGACGTTGCGCGCGATGCGGCCGCGCTCGGCGCCGACGACGAGCCGCTCGCGATGCATCAGCGTCGCCGCCGCGTACGGCTTGGGCAGCGCGAGCACGGCCGCTTCCAGGCCGCGCGAGGTCATCCCGGTCAGCGCCAGCGCGCTCTCGCGCAGCGTCTTCGAGGGCAGCGTTCCGGTGTTGGTGCACGCGCCGCCGAGGTGGGGGGCGGCCTTCTCGATCATCGCCACGCGCTTTCCGAAGTACGCCGCCTGCGCCGCGCCCTTTTCCCCGGCGGGCCCGCTGCCGATCACGATCAGGTCGTACGTCATGCCGGCGACCCTAGTACAGAATGGCAAGGCTAACAGCAACAGCCGCTAAACCACCTTCGGTGGCCGCGGCTGGACTAAAGTTCAACGCCTTGCACTGGACCGACGAGGAACATCCGCTGTGGACGTGGCTCCTTCGCGCGTGCGCGGCGGCGACCGTGGTTCCGCTCTGGTCGGCGGCGCACCTGCCTTTCACCGACCTGCCCCAGCACGCGGCGGCGATCGCGACGCTCCGGCACTGGTGGGATCCGGTCTGGAAGTCGCAGGAGTATTTCACCCTCGCGCTCGGGCAGACGCAGTACCTGCTCTACTACCTGGCCGGCGCCGCGCTGGCGTTCCCGCTCGGCACCGCGGAGCGCGCGAACCTCGTCCTCCTCTCGCTGACGGCCGTCGCGTTTCCGTACTCTTTACGGGCACTTCTGAAGGCGCTCAAGGCCGATACCCGGCTCGCGCTCTTCGGCTGCACGCTCTTCTGGAGCCAGGCGCTGCTGATCGGTTTCTTCAATTACGTCGCCGCGATGCCCTTGATGCTCTGGGGCCTCGCGCTCGCCGTCTCCGGGACGCGGCCGAAGACGCTGGCGGTCGTCTCGATCGCGCTCTTCTACCTGCACCTCTCGGCGTTCGTCTTTTTCGCGCCCGCAGCCGCGCTCGCCTCCGTCGCGCTGCCGAGGGTCGCGCCGATCCGCGAGTGGCCGCGGCGGCTGATCTGGGCGGCGCCGGTCGCGATCCTCGCCGTCATCTGGCTGCTCGGCAGCCCGGTCGTGCATCCGCAGACGGTCGGCTGGAACCAGCCGATGCGCGTCGCGTTCGAGGAGCCGGGGACGGCCCTGCACGACGTGACCGACGCGCTGCTCGACATCTGGCGCGGTCCCGAGGACGAGGTTTGCCTGCTCGCGCTGATCGTCGCCGGCGCGCTGCTCGCGTGGCCGCAGCGGCGCGATCCCGACGACCACGGATGGCGGCGCGGAATCGTCGCCATCTGGGCGGCGTGGGCGGCCCTGCTCTACTTCGCGTTTCCCGTCTCGATCGGCTGGATGTGGCAGCTCAACGAGCGGTACGCGCTGGTCTTCGCGCTTCTTCTGCCGCCGCTGCTGCGCCCGGCGCGTGGCCTCAAAGGCGCGATACCGCTCGTGATCGCCGCGGCGACAGCGCTGTTCGCGGCCGGCAGCGCGCTCGGCAACATCCGCGCGTTCGAAAAGGAAGTCGGCCCCTTCGACGAAGTGCTCGCGCAGGCGCAGCCGGGGCGCCGCCTGATCGGCATGATCTTCGACCAGAACTCGCGCTACGCGAAGTTCAGCGCGTTCCTCCACTTCCAGGCGTACTACCGGGCGCGAATGGGCGGCGTCGCCTCGTTTTCATTCGCGGAGCTGCCGCAGTCGCCGCTGCGCTACCGTCCGGAAAACGAGCCGCCGCGGCATCCGGCGGGCTGGGAGTGGCACGCGATGTCCTTCCGCAACGACATCGACGGCTTCTATTACGACTACGTCCTCGTCCACGGCCGCATCGATCCGTTCGCCAGAAGACCACCGGGCCCACAGTGGCGGGTGCTCTCACGCCAGGAGGATTGGACGCTGTTCGAAAAGGTCCAGCAATAGGTGTCTCTTCAATCCACCGCGGAGGCGCGGAGGACGCGGAGAAAAGATTTTTTTTTAAAAAAAACCTCCGCGCTCTCCGCGCCTCCGCGGTGCGCTTGAAGACTTGCCGTCTAGTGAACGGTGCCGCGGCCGCGTTGCTGCTGCTGTGGCGCGACGAACTTGAGGCCGATCCCGCGCATTCCCGCGCGCGTCGAGTCCGGCCGCGCGAAGTTGATGAAGCATTGGTACCGGACCTCGGCCTCCAGCGTCATCTCCGACCCGCCGTGCTGGGCCGAGAACGTCACTTTCACCCGCGTCCCGAGCGGGAACGGCTCGCGGGTCTCGACGAACATGCCGGTGTCGGTGATGTTCCGGCCGATCCCGCTCGCAACTCCGCGGTCTCCCTCGAGAAATACCGGAAACGCCTTGTCGAATCGGCCCACCGCGGCTGGTTTCGGACGCGGCGATTCGTGCTTGTCAGTCCGGCTGGACATCGTCGGGGAGCGCTCCGCTGGCTGGATGCCCCACGGTAGGTGCGAGTCCCACCGGCGTCAAGGAAAGCGCCTTCTCGCGTCCAAGGCTGAAGCGTCTTAGATTGAAAGCAGGGGGTCCGATGAGGGGCCATTTCGGCGCGGTGTTGACCTCGGGTCTTGCAGCGGTGGCGCTCGCCCTCGCGCTTCTCCAGGCGATCGTCGTCGCCCACGGCGCGCACCGTCTCCCCGAAGTCACCGCCGCCCACTCCGGCGCCAGCAATCGCTATTCGGTCCCCGGCGGCCGATCGGGCATCCCGTTCATGCCCTTCGACAAGGCGCGTCCACCCGATCAGGGGCAGAAGCCGCAGCGCCAGCAGCACGAACACCATTCGCCGCCGCCCTCGCGCATGCGCGCGGTGCCCCCGCATGTGGGGCCGCAGCAGCCGAGGAAGATGGCGGCTTGAACGCCTTGACTGAGGCCTGCAGGCTGAGGCGCGAGGCCTATTTGATGTGCACCGCCACGTACACCGTGCCTTGCCCGCGCTTCACGCGCAACAGCGGCGAGTCGCCTTTCTTCAGTCCTTTCACGGCTTTGCGGTAGTCGGCGACGGACGCGACCGGCTGGTGCTTCACCTCGACCACGACGTCGCCGGGCTCGAGACCGGCGTCGGAAGCAGGCGAATCGGCCGCGACGTCGGTGACCACGACGCCCTTGGTGCCGGCATCGACCTGGGCGCGCCGCGCGAGTTGCGGCGTGATGTCCTCGACCTGCAGCCCGAGCAGATCGCCCTGCTCCTTTTCGCTGCTCTGTGAAGTCGACCGGCCGCCCTGATCGGTCTCGTCCGGGCGCGGCGCGAGCTTGGCCTGGAAGCTCTTTTCCCTGCCGTCGCGGATCACGTCGAGTCGCACGGACTGACCCGGCGGCACCACGCCGACGTCGCGGGTGAGCTGGTTGTTGTCCGCGACCGGCTTCCCGTTCAAGGCCACGACGACGTCGCCGGGCTTCACGCCGGCTTCCTCGGCGGGGCTCTTCGGCACCACGTCGGCGATCAGCGCGCCCCGCGTCGACTTGAGGCCGAGCTGATCGACCATGTCGGCGGTGATCGCCTGCGGCTGCACGCCGAGGAACCCGCGCACCACCCGGCCCTTCTCCTTGAGCTGCGGGAGGATCTGCTTGACCACCGCGATCGGGATCGCGAATCCGATCGTGTTCGCGCCGCTGATGATCGCGGCGTTGATGCCGACCACCTCGCCCTTCATGTTGAAGAGCGGCCCGCCCGAGTTGCCGGGGTTGATCGACGCGTCGGTCTGCAGATAGTCCGAATAGGGCCCGCCGAACTGCGTGCGCTCCTTGGCGCTGATGATCCCGGAGGTGACCGTGGCCTGCAGGCCGAACGGCTCGCCGATCGCGACCACGTAATCGCCGACCTCGACCGCGTCGGAGTCGCCGAGCGTCGCGTACTTGAGACTGCCCACGTCCTTGCCTTCGATCCTCAGCAGCGCGACGTCGCTCTTCGGGTCGTTGCCGATCACCTTCGCCGAGAACTCGCGGGCGCCGCCGGGAGCGGTCTCGTCGGTGATGACCTTGATCTCGTCCATCGGCCGGTACTTGCCCGGACGCTGCTCGTCCTGGATCTCGACCACGTGGTTGTTGGTCAGGACCAGGCCGTCCCCGATCAGGAAGCCGGAGCCGAGGCCATGTCGCTCCTGCTCGTCGGGCTGCGGCCCGGGCTGGCCGAAATAACGGAAGAACCGTTCCATCGGGTCTTCCTGGTCGTCGCCGCCGCTGCCGTCGTCGTTGTCGTCGGGACCGGGGTTGATGCGCGGATGGTTCCGCGGGAGCCGCTGCGCGACCTTGGGACGGCGCGGCTTGAAGCGCGAGTTGACGTTGACCACCACCGGCCGGAGCTGCTTCACCAGCGGCGCCAGCGAGGGCATCGGGCCGGTCTGACGCACGGTCTCGGCGGTGCTCGGCGCGTTCGCGGCGTGCGCGTCGGCGGCGAGGATGGAAGATTCGGCGGCGCGGTGCTCGCACGCCGAGACGAGCGGCAGCGCGGCGATGGCGGCTACCGCGCCGGTCAGAAGAGCTGCAAGAACGGTAAAGCGGCGGTGCATGAAACCTCCAGTTGGGCGGCCGGCTAGTCGAACAGCCGGCAGCCGCGAGCATTTCGCGCGACCCGCGCAAATGTTTCGGGATCGAAACGAGAGCGCGCGTGCGTCGAAGGCAACGTAACCCCCTGTGGGCGCGCGTCAAGCGAAGTTGCGACCACAGTGCTCTCCTGAATCAGGGCGCGAAGAAGCCGCTCTTTTGAGCAACCTGCGATCGAACGTCGCGACCTGATCGCATCCCGCGGCCCGCGCCATTCAGCTAACGAGAAAGGCCCCGGCGACCAGCTTCAGGCAGGCGCGACGTTACTGATCGCTGTGGGCGGCGTCACTTTCGATCGCCGGGCGCAGCTCCTCGAGCTCGAGCCGGTGCCCCTCGCCGTCGAGGATCTGCACCCGCGCGGCATGCAGCGAGTAGTACAAGAGCCAGCGCTCGGCGTCGGTGAGACTGCCGGCGGGGAGCGCGTCGTCGATTTCGGCGAGCGTCAGGAAGCCGCGGCGGATGCCCTTGGTGAACAGGGCTTTGCGCGCCTTGTGCTCGCGGCCGATCTTCAGCGTCGACATCGTGAAAGGCCCCCCGAAATGCTAACCGCCGGGCTGTTCAGCCGCCGCCGGTCCTTCCTTCTCCACTGGCAACGCGCCGTTCTCGGTCAGGATCCGCCGCAGCTCGTCTCCCTCGATCACCTCGGTGGCGAGCAGCCGGGCGGCCACTTTGGTCAGCGCGTCGCGGTGGCGGCTGATGATGTCGCGCGCGCGCTGCATGGCCTCCTCGATCAACCGTGAGACCTCGTCGTCGATCCGCCGCTGCGTCCGTTCGCTGAAATTCTTTTCAGGGAAACCGAGCCCGCCCTGCGCAGGTGTGAGGAAGGGTGAGCGGCTGCGCTCCGCCAGGGCCACGGGTCCGAGCGCATCCGACATGCCGTACTCGGTGACCATCAGCCGGGCGATCTCGGTGGCCTGCTTGAAGTCGTTCGACGCGCCGGTCGAGATGCTGCCGACCATGATCTCTTCCGCAGCGCGCCCGCCCATCAGGCCGGCCATCTTGTCGAGCAGCTCCTCGCGCGACATGAGATACCGGTCCTCGAGCGGCAGCTGCATCGTGTAGCCGAGCGCCGCGAGGCCGCGCGGAATGATCGAGATCTTGTGTACCGGCTCGGAGTGCGCGGTCAACGACGAGACCACGGCGTGTCCCGACTCGTGGTACGCGACGATCTCCTTCTCCTTCTCGTTCATCCGCCGCGTCTTCTTTTCCAGACCGGCCACGACGCGCTCGATGGCCTCCATGAAGTCGGCCATCAGGACCTTGTCGCGGTCCTTGCGCGCGGCGAGCAGCGCTGCCTCGTTGACGACGTTGGCGAGGTCGGCCCCGGCGAATCCGGGCGTTCGCGCGGCGACCAATTTGAGATCCACGTCGACCCCGAGCTTCACCTCGCGCGAGTGGATCCGGAGGATCTCCTCGCGCCCCTTGCGGTCGGGCCTGTCGACCAGCACCTGCCGGTCGAAGCGCCCCGGCCGCATGAGCGCGGGATCGAGAATCTCGGGCCGGTTGGTGGCCGCCAGCACGATCAGCGCCGTGCGGCTGTCGAAGCCGTCCATCTCGGCCAGCATCTGGTTCAGCGTCTGCTCGCGCTCGTCGTGGCCGCCGAACATGCCGGCGTTGCGGCTCTTTCCGATCGCGTCCAGCTCGTCGATGAAGATGATCGCCGGCGCTTTCGCCGCGGCTTGCTGGAACAGGTCGCGCACGCGGGCCGCGCCGACTCCGACGAACATCTCGACGAACTCCGAGCCGGAGAGGCTGAAGAAGGGCACGCTCGCCTCGCCCGCGACCGCGCGCGCCAGGAGCGTCTTGCCGGTGCCGGGCGGACCCACCAGCAGCACACCTTTCGGTATACGGCCGCCCAGGCGACGGAACTTCCCCGGAGTCTTGAGGAATTCGACGATCTCCTTGAGCTCGTCGGCGGCCTCGTCGACGCCGGCGACGTCCTTGAACGTCACGCCGGTGTTCGACTCCATGTAGATGCGCGCCTTGGTCTTGCCGAACGACATCACGCCGGGCGGTCCGCCAGGCATGCCGCCGCCCATCCTCCGCGTCAGCCACGAGACGAAGAGCAGGCCGATGCCGATCGGGACGATCAGCATCCAGATCATGTCGCTCATCCCGCTCTCGGAGACGGCGTCGTATTCGAGGTGCTTCGACTCCAGCAGCGGCACCAGCTGGGTGTCGCCGGAGACGCGCACCGAGAACCACGGCAGCTCGCCCTTCGGCTGCCCTTCCACCGGCTTCGGGTAGCACTTCACCCATTCGTTGGAGAGCACGACCTTCTGGCAGCCGTCGCTCTTGATCCTCTCGAGCAGGCGCGAGTACGGGACGCGCTGGAACCCGGCGTCCTGGAAGAGCGATCGCAGCAGCAGGAAGCCGACCAGCAACAGCAGGACGTAGATCAGCGGCGAGCCGAATCGCGGCCCGGAGCCCGGCTGTTTGTCGATCTTCTTTCCGCGAGGATTCGGCTTGCCGAGCGCCACCAACCCCTCCCCATTTGACCGCGAACTCCCCCGTAGAAGAAGGTATGGATGGGGCGCGTCAAAGACAGGCTACCGGTGGCCGGCTACCGGGCTACCGGCTCGAGTCAGCGACCGGGCAAGCGTGTTCCTGGTTGTTTCTTTCTGGGGCGCGTCGGCGGCGCACAGCGCCGCCGGCTGTACAGGGGGCTCCGCCCCCCGTACCACCCCCCGGCGACGGTGCGACCGGCACGCACGGTCACGCATCGGGCCGTCACGATGACCGAATCGACCGGCGCCCACGTCACCCCATCGATCGCCCCGACGACCCGGCCTGAAGGCCGGGTCTAGCGTTGTCGGTAGCTGTATCGAACGCTAAGCCTCCTTCGGAGGCTCCATCGGCGATGCATTGTCTTTGACGGTGTGCTCGCGCCAGATCAGGGTCGCCCCGCGACGAGCCGCCTTCAGGGGGCTTCACCTTCGGCGAACCCTCGAAGGCTAGACCCGGGCTTCAGCCCGGGTCACGTCTGGTTTGCTCTCGTCGCGCCGGGCGCTCTCGCCATCGTGTTCCCTTCGTGGCGACTCTAGTGCGTGAGGTCCAGCAGCTGCGCCACCGTCTTCTCGTCTGCCGCCGGAAACTCGTACTTGTCCATCTCCTGCGGCGAAACCCACCGGTGGTCGTGGACCTTCTTGTGGTTGATTTGCCCACCCGTGAGTCTGCAGCGATAGACCCGGAAGTCGATGTCGTAATGCGGATAGGAGTGCTGCACGTGGATGACCCGGTCGCCCACGTCGACGTCGATCTCCATCTCTTCCTTCAGCTCGCGGGCCAGCGCGGTCTCGTCGCTTTCGCCCTCTTCGACCCGGCCGCCCGGGAATTCCCAGAGCAGCGGAAGCGTAGCTGTAGGGCGCCGTTGCGTGATCAGGTACTTGCCTTCCTTCTCGATCATCGCGGCGACGACACGGATGCGGTGGGCCATGAGCGGCGACGATAGACCCGTGCGGAGCAAGCGGCAAGGCGTGCGCAAGGTCACTTGCACGCTGGTCTTCGTCGCTTATCTTACGAAGGGAGGTCTGGCATGCTGCTGATGGCGCTGCTGCTCGCGGCCGGCCAGCCGGTCAAGGCGAAGAAACCCCCCGCCAAGCCTCCCGCGGTCCAGAGTCCGCCGCCGCTCTGCAACGGCGACTATGCCGACGCGCTCCCTGCCGAGAAGGCCAACGTCATCCTCGGCGGCGAGAACAGCCAGCCGTTCGTGTTCGCGATCCGCAACACCGCGACCTACGAGCACGTCTACTACGGCCACGACGGCAAACTGCGCCGCGCGTACCTGCGCTCGGTCGTCCACGGGACCGGATTCGCCTATCGGGTCCTGAACGGCGAGACGCAGATCGTCACCAACGACCACGTCGCCGGCCAGCCGGACGTCACCGACGAGGAGCACCCGGTCGATGGCGTGCCGGTCGGGTCGAAGAAAGTCCGCGAACAGCTCAAGATCGTCCGCGACGAGAACGACGACTACGAGCCGGGCCACATCCCGCTCGCGAAAGTGATGGCCGACCCGCAGGCCGACATCGCGGTCCTGAAGGCCCGCAAGCAGCTCGCGGTCATGCCGTACCGGATGGGGCGAAGCTCGGCGTTGCGACCCGGAAATCTCGTGCAAGTTCGCGGCTTTCCGCTCGGCGCTTTCGCCGCGCTCAACTCCGGCAAGGTGCTGAACCCGATGACCGTCGACACCGAGCGCGGGTGGAACCACACCGACTTCGTCGTCGATGCCCTCTTGAACTCCGGCAACAGCGGCAGCCCGGTGTTCGCCATCTCCTGCCGGACGGCCGAGCCCGAGCTGGTCGGCGTCTATCACGCCGGCTACGCCGAAGCGGCGGCGCTGAACGCGGTGGTGGCGATCGATCAGCTCCGCGACGAGCTCGACACGCTCCACGTGCCCAAGCGCGATCCGGCCGGCTCGCACGACGTCACCGCGCAGGACCGCGACCGGCTGGTGAAACAGCTCTTCGCCGACGCGACCCGGAGCCTGACGTTCCCGTTCGGCGGGCGGTCGGTGGTGGTGACCCTCGTCGATCCGCAGACGCTGCGGTTCTCGATCCTCGACGACGACTATCCGCTCGTGGTGCAGGAGTCGATGGCCCTCGTCGACCGCAGCCCGAACGGTTTCGGCACGCTCGACGGCATCGCCGTATCGGTCGACGGCCAGGCCACCGAGGCGCCCGCGCAGGCGCTCGACCAGGACGTGCGCGAGCACTTCGATCGCCTCTACGACTCGCTCTGGCGGCAGGTGCTGGGCGTGGTCGATTACCGGGCGCGGCTGGTGAACGGCCGGGTGAATGCCGATGCCTTCGCGGACGCACAGGCGGCGCGGCAGCGCTTGCGGCGGCGGCAGGCGGAGCAGAAAGAGATATTGAATATATGTGCGTTCGAGGCCGACCGGGCCAACTTCGGCTCGGTCCGCGTCGCCGCCCCGAAGGACCCAACTCCTGCTGCGAGCGGGGCTGCCGCTCCGCCCGACATGGCGCTCAGCGGGCCGCCGGCTCCGTGAGATAAGCTCGGCGGCGTGACCACGCTCACGTTCCTCGGCGCGGCGCAGACCGTCACCGGGTCGCGCCATCTGCTCACCACGAGCTCCGGCAAGAAGGTGCTGATCGACGCCGGCCTGTTCCAGGGACGAAAAGAGCTGCGAGAGCGGAACTGGGCCGACTGGAGCAAAGGCTCGCTCGACGCGGTGGTGCTGACCCACGCGCACATCGACCACACCGGCTTTCTCCCGCGGCTGGTGACCAAAGGCCTGGTCGGGCGCGTCCTCTGCACCGCGGCGACGAAGGAGCTGTCGGCGCTGCTGCTGCCCGACAGCGGCCACCTTCAGGAGGAAGACGCCCGCCACGCGAACCTGCGCGGGTACTCGAAGCACCAGCCGGCGCTGCCGTTGTACACGGCGGCCGACGCGCAGGCCGCGGTGCAGCGCCTCGAGGCATTTCCGTACGAAAAGCCGGTCGAGGTCGTCGACGGCGTGCAGGTCACGTTCCGCCGCGCGGGGCACATCCTGGGCAGCGCGTTTCTCGACGTGCGCGTCGACGGAAAGCGGGTGCTCTTTTCGGGCGACCTCGGGCGCTACGGCACGCCCCTGCTCGGCGATCCCGAGGACCCGTTTCCGGCCGACGCGCTTCTGCTCGAGTGCACGTATGGCGAT
>JAIVGS010000182.1 GCA_020201435.1 Myxococcales bacterium | reverse complement strand
GCTGTCGGCGGTTCCGGTCGGTCTCGAACCGAAGAACCTGCTCGCGGCGCTCGTCGACGGACACGATGGCGCCGCGGCGGAAGAGCTCGTCGCATCTGCACGCGCGATCCCCGGCGTCGAACGCGCCGCGCTGGCCGGATTCCTGCCCTTCGCGGTCGGCTCGGGGTGGGACGATTCGGTGGTGGTCGAAGGAAGGAATGCCACCGACACGAAGCCGGATGTCGCCTCGATCAACTGGTTCACTCCGGGATACCTGGAAACGGCGGGCATCCGGCTGCTGAAAGGGCGTGAATTCGCGTCCGCCGAGGGCGCGCCGGTCGCGATGGTCAACCAGACGTTCGTGAACAAGTATCTGTCGGGCCGGGAAGCGATCGGCGCGCTGATTCGCCTCTACGACTGGCCGGCCACGTCGTTCTCCGTGATCGGCGTCGTGCAGGACGTGCGCCAGTGGGGGCCGGCCGAGGAGACCGTTCCCGAGGTCTACCTCCCGCACCGCCAGTTCGCGCGGAACGAGGCCGCTGACGGAGCGGGCGCGATGCTGGTCGTGAGGAGCGCGCTGCCGATCGCACGCGTGGATGCCGCGTTGCGAGCGGCGGCCGCGCCGCTGAGCTCGAGGCTTCTCCTCGGACCGGTCAAGCCGGTCGACGAATATCTCGGCTATTACTTCCGGCAGCGCCGATTCCAGCTCGATCTCGCGCTCGGATTCGCCGCGGCCGCGCTCGGTCTCGCGGCTCTCGGCGTCTACGGCGCGATGGCGTTTTCCGTCGTGCAACGGCGCCGCGAGCTGGCCGTCCGTGCGGCGCTCGGTGCGCAGGCGCGTCAGCTCTTCGGACTGGTGCTCGCCCGCGGTGGCCGGCTCGCTTTCGCCGGCGCGTGTCTCGGTATTTTCGGAGCGCTGACGCTCTCGCGATTCCTCGCGGCGCTGCTCTACGGGATCGGCGAGCGAGATCCGTTGACTCTCGTCGTGGCGGTGTTGACGCTCGGCAGCGTGACCGCCGCGGCGTGCGTCCTCCCTGCGCTCGCCGCGGCGCGGGTCGACCCGATGACGGTGCTGCGGAACGAGTGAGCATCATCCGAGCAGCAGGTCGATCGCGGTTCGGACGTCGCTGAAGCCGGCGATCACTTTTTCGGCGCCGTGGGTGGCCAGGTCGTGCACCGACCAGCGCCCGGTGGCGACGCCGCAGGCCGGCAGGCCGGCGTCGTGCGCGGCGAGGATGTCGCGGGGGGTGTCGCCGATGACGAGCGCGTCGGTCGCGCCGAGGGCCTGGGCGCGTTTGAACGCGATGCGCACGATGTCGGCGCGCGGTTCGGCGTCGCTGCCGTAGCCGCCGAATTGCCAGTACCGCCACAGCCCGGCCGACGACAGCTTGAGCTCGGCGCCGCGCGCGACGTTGCCGGTGCACAGACCGAGGAGCGCGCGGGACTGCAGCGCGCGCAAGAGCTCGCCGACGCCCGGCAGCGGTTTGTACGGACGCTGCGCGACTTCGATCGCGAGCGCCTGCAGGTAATGCTCGAGGACTTCGTCGATGTCGCGCTCGCCGACGGATTTCTTCTCGGCGGTCAAGAGAGTGCGCGCGATCGCGCGATCGGTCATTCCGTCGAGGCGCATCTTGCGCAGCTCTTCGGCCGCCTGTGGCCGCGCGTGCAATGCCCGCCCGAGCGCGCGGCTGCCGCCGCCTCCAGCCTCGGTCAGCGTCCCGTCGAGATCGAAGAGCAACGCCCTCACGCTCCGCTCACCACCAGCTCGGCGAAGCGGAGCGTCGGCGCCGCCGTCGAAGAGCGGAAGTCGAGATCGTCGCCGACCGCGTCGATGCCCTGCAGCATCTCGAGCAGGTTCCCCGAGACCGTCACTTCCTGCACCGGATACGCGAGCTGGCCGCCGTCGATCCAGATGCCGTTCGCGCCGCGCGAGTAGTCCCCGGTGACGACGTCGGCGCCGCGACCGAGCATCGCCGTGACATAGAGACCGTTCTTCACTCCTTTGACGATCTCTTCCGGCTTCTGCGTCCCTGCTTGCAGATAGAAGTTGCTGGTGCCGATGCCCGGCAGCGACGCCCATCCGCGCGATGCGCTCGCGGTGCTCCTCGCGCCGGCCTTGCGCGCGGTCGTCGCGTCGTAGAGGAAATTCCGCAAGACGCCGTTTTCGACGACCGGCGTCTTTTGCGACGCGACGCCCTCGCCGTCGAATGGTCGGGTCGCGATCCCGTCCGGCAGCGTCGCGTCGTCGACGAGAGTGAAATGCTTCGGCGCGATGCGCTTCCCTTTCAGCGCCCCGAGAAAGCTGCTCTTCTTGTGCACCAGCAGCCCGTTCACCGCTCCCGCGATGCCGGCGATGAAACCGGCCGCCATCTGCGGATCGAACACCACCGGCACTTTCTGCGTCTTCGGCTTGCGCGCCCCGAGCATGCGGGCAGCGCGGCGCGCCGCGACGCGGCCGACTTCCTCCGGATCCTGCAATCGCTTCAAAGTCCGCCGCGTGTCGGACCAGCTCGCCGTCTGCAACTGGCCGTCGGCCTCCGCGACCGGCGAGCAATAGACGTACGCATACGACGCGCGCGCCGATCCGTATGCCCCTCTCGAGGACGCGATCGCCGACTCGGAGAGGAAATCTCCCGCGCCGGTGGAATCGAACTTGCGCACGCGCGAATCCTCGGCTCTGGCGCCTCGCTCGGCCGCGCGAGCGGCCTGCAATTTCCACTCGGGAGAAATGGACTCGATCGCCGGATCGAACTCGCCGGCCACCTCCCCGACGCCGGGCTTGCGCGGCAGCTCGTTCGCTTCGTCGCGGGCGGAGCCTTTCGACAATGCGACCGCGGCGGCCGCCAGTTCTCGCAAACCGTCTTTGGAAAAATCGGTGCCGTATGCAAACCCGAGCCGCTTGCCGATGATCACCCGCAAGCCGACCCCTTTCGACGACGCCTGTTGCAGCTCCTCGACCTCTCCGTCGCGCACGCGCACCGACGAATCGCGCGTCCGCTCGGCGTACGCCTCGGCCTCCGCCGCTCCCGCCTTGCGGGCAAATTTCACCAGCTGCTCGCAGACCTCGGGCAGGTTCATGCGCCCGTGCCCCCGACCGTCACGTTGTCGATCCGCACCGTCGGCAGCCCGACCCCGACCGGCACGCTCTGTCCGTCTTTTCCGCAGGTGACGAGGCCGGGATCGTGCGACGCATCCGATCCGACCGCGGACACGTTCTTCAACGCTTCCGGCCCGACGC
>JAIVGS010000355.1 GCA_020201435.1 Myxococcales bacterium | reverse complement strand
GTCCTCGAGGGCGTGCGCGGTGACCGCGTCGAACGGCTCGTAGGCGAGGGTCCAGGTCCGCTCGAGCTGCCGGTTGCGCCAGGAAGCGAGCAGGTCCGCTGCCTGGGGCCCGACGAACGGCGCGAGTCGCGAGGCGAGGCCGCTGACGTCGAGAAGCGTGCCGTAGAGGTCGAAGGCGATCAGTGTCCAGCGCATGCGCTCATTTCAGCACGATCCATGCCGCCATCGCGAGCCCGAGCGCGCCGGAGATGATGCGCAGTGCACGCGCCGGGAGACGCTTTGCGAGGCTGACGCCGAGAGCGCCGCCGATCAACGCCCCGAGCGCGAGCATCGGCACCGAGCGCCAGACGACGACGCCCGTCGGATGCGACAGCTCGAGGACGACGAAGGTGACCGCGGCGATCCCGTTCGACGCCGGCAGCGCGAGGACCTTGAGCGCGTTGAGCTCGTCGAAGGGCCGCGGCAGGAGCAGCGCAAGCGCGGCGAGAAAGAGAATGCCGCCGCCCGCGCCGAAGTAGCCGCAATAGACCGCGAGCACGAACGCGCCGATGAAGAATACGGTCGGCCTTTCCTGCGCTTGACGAACTGCGATCACGCGCGTGATCAACGGCTGCAGGAGGATCAACAGGGCGCCGATCGCGAGCAGCGCCGGTGCGATCGCCGCGAAGACGCGTGCGCCGAGAGCGAGCGCCAGCACGGCGCCGAACGCGCCGCCGGTCACGCAGGGCGGCAACAGCCGTCCGACGTCGCCGCGCATCTCGCGCAGGCGATCGCGGTACGACCAGAGCGCCGTGATCAGTCCCGCCTGGAGCGCGACCGACGAGGTCGCGTTCGCCTGCAGCGGCGCGAGGCCGACGGCGAGCAGCGCGGGAAAGCTGATCAACGTCCCACCGCCGGCTGCGGCGTTGAAGACGCTCGCCGCGATTCCGGCGAGGAAGAGCCAGACGTGATTCAGACCACGTCCATCACGCCGCCCTGCAGGAGCGAGCGCGCCTTGAGCACGTCGAGCGGGGGCGTGAAGAAGAACCCCTGCGCCTGCTCGCAACCGACCTCGCGCACCAGCCGGAGCTGCTCGGCGGTCTCGACTCCTTCGGCGATCACCTTCTTCCCCAGCTCGCGCGCCATCGACACCAGCCGCGAGAGGATCTGTCGCTCGGAGAGGAACGAGCGATCGATCTTGATCGAGTCCACCTCGCTCGCGTGGAGATGGCGCAGCCACGACTTGCCGGTGCCGAAGTCGTCCATGTGCAGGCCGAGCCCGCGCTGGTGCAGCTCGGCGATCATGCCGCGCGAAGGCGCGTCGCCATTGTTGAGCGAGCTCTCGTTGATGTCGAGGTTCAGGTCGGCGGGGGCGAGGTGCGAGTCGCGCAGCACGCGGTCGATCTGCGTCCCGAGGTCGCGCTCCTCGAGGAGCTTCTGGGAGAAATTGACCGAGATCGACAATTTCGCCGCCCCCGCCAGCTCGCGCCGCCAGTCGTAGAGCTGCCGGCTGGCGGTGCGCAGCACCCATTGATCGATCGAGACGATCAACCCGGTCTCCACCGCCAGCGAGAGGAACTTGGCGGGCTGCACCAGGCCCAGGCGCGGATGCTGCCAGCGCGCCAGCGCCTCGAGACCTTTCACCTTGCCGGTCTGGACGTCGACGATCGGCATGTAGTGGAGCAAAAGCTCGTTGCGCAAGAGCGCGCTGCGCAGGTCGGTCTCCATCTGCAGATGGCTGGGCGGCGGCGTCTCGTTCGGGTCGCGCTGGAACACTGAAGTGCGCGCTTTACCGAGCGCCTTGGCGCGGTACATCGCCACGTCGGCGTCGCGGAGCACGTCCTCGGCCTGCTTGTAGGTCGACGAGCCGACCGCGGCGCCGATGCTCGCGCTGGAGTTGATCTTCTGCCCGCCGGCGTCGAACGGATCGCGCATCACCTCGTGGACGCGGTCGGCGACGCGGATCGCGTCGGCGGCGCCGCGGACGTCGTCGAGCCACATGGTGAACTCGTCGCCGCCATGGCGGGCGAGCGTGTCGCCTTCGCGCAGGCAGGACTCGAGCCGCCGCGCGATCTGCTGCAGCAGCAGATCGCCGGTCTCGTGGCCGAAGGCGTCGTTGACGGTCTTGAAGCGGTCGATGTCGATGAAGAGGACCGCGAAACGATAATCCTCGTGGCGTCGCGTTCGATAGAACGAGTGGCGCAGCAGATCGAGGAACAAGGTGCGGTTCGGCAGTCCGGTGAGCGCGTCGTGGCGCGCGTCGTGCGCCATCCGCTCGACCAGCAGCCGATGCCGGGTGATGTCGCTCATCAATCCTGTGACGCGCACCGCCGCTCCATTGGCGTCGCGCTTCGCCGCGCCGCGCACCGACAGCCAGCGCCAGTCTCCGTCGGCGTGGCGGATCCGGTGCTCGTGCTCCAACGAGGTGGTGCGGCCTTCGAAGTGCGCTGCCAGCGCGGCCCGCAGCGGCCCGCCGTCCTCCGGATGGACGCGATCGAGCCAGTCCGACGGCGTGCCGGAGAGTGCGCTCGAGAGCCCGAGGATCTCGCGCCAGCGCGGCGAGAGCGTCAGCCGCGATGTGCGCAGGTCCCAGTCCCACACCACCTCGGCCGCGCCGGCGAGCGCGAGCGCGTATCGTTCCTCGCGCTTCTGCAGCGCGTCCTGCTTCTCTACGGTGCTGGTCTCGTCGCGCAGCACCACCGTGACGCGGCCGAGCTTTCCGTCCTTGCGCACGCGCGGCAGGAGGACGAAGTCGCAGGCCAGCGCGCGGCCGTCGCGCGCCGAGCAGGCCAGCGTCCGCGCGACCGGAACGCCGCGCGACAGCTTGCGCCGCCATTTCTCCGCGATCGCCTCCGCGTCGAGCGGCTCGACCGCCGAGAGAAGCGCCCGGCCGGCGAGATCGGAAACGCCGCAGATCTTCGCCGCGGCCGCGTTCGCGCTGCGGATCGTCAGATCGGGCGCCACTTCCAGCACCGCGAGCGCGCTCTTGTCGAGGGCGCGCGCAAGGCGCCGCGCCGCCCGGGCCGCCTTTTCCAGCTTCCCGGACTTCCGCTCCGACGACTGCGCCTTGGTCGACTGCGCGCGGGCGAGCAACGCGGTCAAGGCGCGTACGGAATCCTCGAGCAGCGCCTTGTCCGCATCGGCCGCGCGATAGGTCGCGTCGATCGCCTCGACGAGCTTCTTCCATTCCGCCGGCACCTGCGCTCTACCGGCGGATTCGAGTTGTCTGCGCAGGCGGGGGTGC
>JAIVGS010000354.1 GCA_020201435.1 Myxococcales bacterium | reverse complement strand
TCGACCGGGCAGTAGTTCACCTTGGCGCGCCGGCGGTAGACGAGGCCGCGCTCGAGCATTCGCAGGAAGAACCACTGGTTCCACTTGTAGTACCCGGGGTCCGAGGTGGCGAGCTCGGTGGACCAGTCGACCGAGATGCCCATCGAGATGACGTCTTCCTTGAAACTCTTGATGTTTTTCGGCGTGCGAACGGCGGGGTGGACGCCCTCCTTGATGGCGGCGTTCTCCGCCGGCAGGCCGAAGGAGTCCCAGCCGAACGGATGCAGCACGTCGAACCCCCGCTTGCGGGCGTAGCGCGCGAGCACGTCGGTGATCGAGTAGACCCGCGCGTGCCCCATGTGCATCTCGCCCGAGGGGTACGGCAGCATCGCGAGGACGTACTTCTTGGGCGCGCCGGGGCGGCTTCCCGCGCGGAAGAGGTCCTTCTTCGCCCAGTGATCCTGCCAGCGTGGCTCGATCGATTTCGGGTCGTACCGGTCCTGCATGGGCCGGCATTCTAGCGCGATGCGGCAAGCGCCGGGGGACGATTCGGGGACACAGACACTTGTGTGTTTCCCCTCTTTGCCGTGTCGGCCCGCGAAAGGTCGGTCAGACCGAAGATTCGGGCCCCCCGGCCCCAGCCGACCGCCAGGTGGGCCCCCTGGGCCAGGACCCACGCCAGCGCGACCGGCTCGACCCGGGACCGCAGCGCCATGAACGCGGCCGCGCCGCCGAGACCGACCAGCATCCCAAGGGCGCCGATCCCGAGCATCCGCAGCGGCCGCCGCGCGAGAAGGCCGGCCGCGCTCCAGACCGCGAGGAGCGCGGATTGGCGCCCGGGTTCGGCCGCGAACCGTGCGCGGGCGCCGTCGAGGAGGAGCCCGCACACGAACAGGGCGGCGGCCGATATCGCGGAGGCAACGAGGACGTGCCGCAGCGCCGTGCTCTCGAGCGCAGCGCGTTCGACGGCGTGCTCGGCGAGCTTGAACGTGCCGGCGGCGACCGCGGCGGCAAGCCCGAGCGGGATCGCGCCGACCAGAAGCGTCCGCAGCATGCGGCCGTAGTACTCGCCGGCGCCGGAGAGGAGGCGCGAAAGCTGCGGCGGCTCGTCGCTGCGTGCCGCCGCGACCATCGCCCCGGCCACGAACGGTGAGCCGAAAACGACGGCGAGAAGGCCGCCGGCCAGGCCGAGCTCGATCGAGGCCGCCGCGCCGTCCTCGTGAAGCTGCCTGGTGAGTTGCAGGAACGCCGCGCCATCGAGAGCGCTGGTCGTGTGATCGAGATGGCGCTGGAGAAAACGCAGCACCGGCAGCGCCGCGATCGCGCCCGGCAGCAGCAGCGACGCCCACCAGACGAGCAGCAGCCGCCACTGGAGCGAGCGGGTGAGCGACTTTTCGAAGAGCCGCGGCGTGATCACAGCGACTCCAGGAACGCGTAGGCGAGCTCGGCCCAGGCCTTGAACTCGAGCGTCCAGCGGCGCGAGGCCGCGGGATGGCGTTCGCGGCTGCGGCCGTCGTCGAGCTTGTTCAGGTCGAGGAGGACCTCGCGCTTCGGATCGATCCGGGCGGCGGCGACCTTTTCGTCGAAGAGGTACCGGTGCCAACGCTCGTCGGCCGGCCACTCGAAGGTTCGCGACGGGCCATTCTCGAAGTCGATCCTCACCGACTGCGGCACGCGCGCGCCGTAGCGGCGGATCTCGACGACCGACCGCTTCTCTTCGTTTTCCACCTTCTCGACGCGATCGTCGACCGGCGTGCTGGAGTAGACCTGTTCGGCGAACCAGCGGTGAACGAGGTCCGCTTGCGGCCCGGCGACCTCGGCGAGCGTCGCTTCCAGGTCGGCGGTCGACGGGTGCCGGAAGCGCCACCGCCGGTAGTACTCGCGAAAGCCCCCCGCGAGGACGTCGCCGCCGAGGCGCGCTTCCAAGTCGTGGAAGACGACCGCGGTGCGATCGTAGACCAGCCCGTAGCTGTCGCGATTCAGCCGGTCCCAGGAGTTGCCGGCGATCGGATCGGGCTCGAACCTGCGCGCCTTGCTAGCCATGTAGTCGAAGATGCTGAACGGTGGGAGGAGCGGAAGCTTCAGTCGCTCGCCGGCGAGCATGCGCGCGTCCCAGAAATCGTTGAGGCCCTCGTCGAGGAACGGCTCTTCGAACTCGTTGCTGGCGAGCAGGCCCATGAAGTACCCGTGGCCGAACTCGTGGACGGTGACGAAGCGGACCTCCTCGCGCAGCGGCGGGAGGTTGGAGCCGATGGTGGTGAAGAACGTCTCGTACTCCATCGCGCCGGACTCGATCGCGTTGAACGGCGGGACGACGACCGTGATCTGCCCGTACGGGTACGGGCCGAGGGTCTTCGAGAACCAGTCGCGGGCGTCGATCGTCGCCTGCAGCGCGATCCACGCCGAGCCTTCGAACTCGGGCGGATAGAGGACCTTGACACCGTCGCGCTCGAGGGGCGGCGCGAAGCCGTCCCAAGCGACGAAGGCGTAGTCGTGGATGTCGTCCTGCGCGCTGGTGCCGCCGACCGTGAAGCCCGGCGGGGCCGTTACCTTCACGTGATAGCTGCCGAAGTCGGCGTAGAACTCGCTGTAGACGTGGAATTCGTGGCAATTCCAGCGCGGCACGGTCGCGCCGCGCTCGCCGGGCAGCTCGAGGACGCCGACTTTCGGAAACCACTGTGCGACGAGGTGGTAGCTGCCGAACCAGCCGGTCCGCGCGACGACGCGCGGGAGCTGATCGTGAAATTCGAAATCGATCGCGGCCGTGCCGCCCGGCGCGACGGGTTGCGGCAAATCGAGCCGCGCAACGGTGCGGTCGGTATCCGGACCGCCGTCGGGGTGCACATACGTCCATGGCACCGGTTTCCCCGACTGGGTGACCTTGCGCAGCTCGATCGACCCAAACTCGCCCTTCTTCGGCTTCAGGTTGAAGCGGAAGCCGCCGAACCGCTCGCGCTCGATGTTGAAGGTGCTGCCCGGGCCTTCGAACGCGTTCAGATACAGGTGGATATAGAGCGCGGCGACGATCTCGTTGCTGCGGTTGTGCCACGTCAGCCGCTCGCGGCCCTCGACGGTGTGCGCTTGCGGATCGAGCGTGGCGTCGATGTCGTAGCTCGCGACTTTCTCGGGCCTTTCGCGCACCCCGCCCCATGCCGAAGGGCTGCTCGGCGTGCGGACAGCCCCCGCCCCCCAGCCCGCGACTTCGATCGCAACCAGCAGTGCAAGCACCGGGGCGTCGTACTACAT
>JAIVGS010000252.1 GCA_020201435.1 Myxococcales bacterium | reverse complement strand
CCCGAGGAGTACACCATCGTCAAGGGCGACACGCTCTGGGACCTGTCGCAGAAGTTCCTCAACAACCCGTGGTACTGGCCGAAGATCTGGAGCCTCAACCCGAGCATCGAGAACCCGCACTGGATCTACCCGGGGAACAAGCTCAAGCTGATCCCCGGCGAGGGTGGGGCGCCGGCGCAGGTCCAGGCGCCGCCCGAGCCGGGCGTCGATGCGACCAGCGCGAATGCCGAGCCCGAAGGGCCGGTGGCGGAGCCGGACGGCAGTCAGTCGGTCACGCCGCCGCAGACGCCCGACCTCGACGTGGTCAGCAAGTCCAGCCGCGAGGGCCTGGCGGCGAACAATTCGGTGAGCATCAGCGGCAAGCTCGCGTTCTCGCCGCCGCCGGTGGTGACGGTGCGCACCAGCGGCCTGGTCACTCCCGAGGAGCGCGCCAACGCGGGGACGCTCAACGCCTCGTTCGAAGAGAAGCAGATGCTCGCCAACTACGACACCGCCTACGTGAACTTCCGCGGCGGCGTGCCGGCCAAGCCGGGCGACAAGCTGGTGATCTTCCGTCCCAACGGCGACATCGTCGACCCGGTCAGCCACCGAAAGCTCGGCGAGCAGACGAAGACGGTCGGCGTTGCCAAGGTGCTGGCGGTAAACGACGAGCAGGCGACCATCCAGATCGAGCGGACCTACGAAGAGATCGAGCGCGGGGATCTGGTGCGGCCCTGGACGCCGCAGGACAAGCGGGTCGCGCCGCGGCCCAACACCTCCGACGTGGAGGGGTACATCGTCCAGGCGGTCAACCCGGGCCTGTCGACGTTCGGCGAGGCCAACGAGGTCTTCATCGACCGGGGCTCGGCCGACGGCGTCCAGGAAGGCAACACCTTCGCCGTCGTGCGCCACGGCGACGGCCTCACCAACGTGCTGGTGACGCAGTCGTACGCCGAGGGAGCGGGCGGCAAGGCGGCGAAGAACGTCAAGACGCCGGACGAGAACGTGGGCCTGCTCCTCGTGGTCGATACCAAGGAGCACCTCTCGACCGCGGTCGTGGTCAGGAGCGTCCGCGAGCTACAGCCGGGCGATACGGTCGAGATGCATCCGTCCGGCGCGGGCGGCGGCGCGCCTTGACGCTCGGCCGAGCTTCTGCGATTTGACCCCGCCTTGGGGGATCGCGTGAAGCAGGCGGCGGATGCAGGGGGAGTCGTGGGGCCGGACGTGGTCGCGGCCTGCGGACTCTCGGCGGTGCCGGGCCTCGGCGCCTCGTCGCTGGCGCGGATCGCGCAGGAGTTCGCCTCGCTGGAGAAAGCCGTCGCGCAGGGGCCGGGCGCGATCCTGCGCGCGAACGAGCGGCTGAAGCTGAAGCAGGAGGCGCGCGACTATCTCGCGCGCGATCCCGATCTCGCCGAGCTGGGCGCGTGGGCGGTGAGTGCCGCGAAAGCCGTGGGGGCACGGGTGATCCTGCTCGGCGACGAATGGTATCCGCCACGGCTGCGGGAGATCGCGAATCCGCCGGCGCTGCTGTACGTGCGGGGGCATCTGCAGCCGGAAGCCCGGCGCGTGGCGGTCGTCGGCTCGCGCAACGCCGACGAGCAGGGAATGGAGATCGCTCGCGGCTTCGGCGACGCGTTCGCGCGCGGCGGGGTCACGGTCGTCTCCGGCGGGGCGCGCGGCATCGATACCGCGGCGCACGAAGGGGCATTGTGGGGGTCGGGCGCGACCGTGGCGGTCCTCGGATCGGGGATCGACGTAGTCTATCCACCCGAAAACGGTGAGCTTTTCGACCGGATCGCGCGAGGGGCCGGGGCCGTGGTGAGCGAATTTCCGCCCGGGACGCCGCCGGCGCCGAACAATTTTCCGCGGCGCAATCGAACCATCGCCGGCCTCTCCGATGCGGTGGTGGTCGTGCGGGCGGCGCTCCAGTCGGGCGCGCTGATCACCGCCAATCACGCGGCGCAGGCGGGGCGCGAGATCCTCGCGGTCCCCGGCGACCCGACGAACCCGACGGCCGCCGGTCCCAACGAGCTTTTGCGGGCGCGGGCGGCGAAAGCGGTGACCAGCGCGGTCGACGTGATGGAGAGGATGGGCTGGCCGATCCCCGACGCGCTCTTGAAGCAGCCCGAGGACGAGTCGCGCCGGCAGGTCGACCCGGGATTCCCGAGTCCGGCCGAGAAGGAGCCGGTCAGCCCGCCGACCGACGAGCAGGTGATCGACGAAGAGAGCCTTCGCCTGTGGCGACTTCTGGACGAGAAGACCCCTGCTCATGTAGACGACCTCGCACAGCGGGCACAGATCAACGTGGGCGAGGCGCTGCGCAAGCTCGCCGAGCTCGAATTGAAGGGCATGTGCTTGCAACGCCCCGGGAAATACTTCCTGAGGCGCTAGCGCCGGCCACCGAAGGTGGCTTAGGCGCTATGTGGTTGCTTTCGAGCCGGAGCGGTCCGGCATCGGAGCACCTTTTTGGGAGTGACGGCATCTATCGCCGCCTCAAAGGAAGACATGGCAACCAAGAAGTCGGTGAAGGTGAAGAAAGCGTCTACCCGGCCGGGCGGCAACACGCTCGTCGTCGTCGAGTCGCCCGCCAAGGCAAAAACCATCAAGAAGTACCTGGGGTCCGGCTACACGGTGAAGGCCTCGGTGGGCCACGTGATGGACCTGCCCAAGAGCAAGATCGGGGTCGACATCGAGAACGGCTTCGCGCCGGTGTACGAGGTGATCGACTCGAAGAAGAAGGTGGTGGCCGAGCTCAAGACCGCCGCCAAGACCGCCGACAAGCTCCTGCTCGCGACCGACCCCGACCGCGAGGGCGAGGCCATCGCCTGGCACGTCTACGAGCAGCTCAAGCGGCAGAAGATCCCGGCCCACCGGATCCTCTTCAACGAGATCACCAAGAAGGCGATCCAGGAGGCGATCGAGAAGCCGCTGGAGCTGAATCGCGATCTCTACGACGCGCAGCAGGCGCGGCGGGTGCTCGACCGGCTCGTGGGGTACCAGATCTCGCCGATCCTCTGGAAGAAAGTACGGCGCGGGCTGTCGGCCGGGCGCGTGCAGTCGGTCGCGGTCCGCCTCGTCGTCGAACGCGAGGAAGAGATCTCGAAGTTCGTGCCGGTCGAGTACTGGTCGATCGAGGCGGACCTCAAGGCCGCCCTTCCGCCGCAGTTCCGGTCGAAGCTGATCAAGCTCGACGGGGAGAAGGCCGAGCTGCCCAACGGGGAGGTCGCGAAGCCGCTGGTGGACGAGCTTCGCGGCGCGCAGTTCGTGGTCGCGGACGTGACGAAGAAGGAGCGGCGCCGGAACGCGCCGCCGCCGTTCATCACTTCGAAATTGCAACAGGACGCTGCGAATCGGCTCGGCTTCACGGCCAAGAAGACGATGACGCTCGCACAGCGCTTGTACGAGGGCGTCGAGCTCGGCGAAGAGGGTCAGATCGCCTTGATCACCTACATGCGAACCGACTCGGTGCGGCTCTCGCCCGACGCGGTCGCGGGTGCGCGCGAGTACGTCGTGAAGCGGTGGGGCAAGGAGTACCTGCCGGCCGACCCGGTGCAATTCAAGACCAAGAAGTCGGCGCAGGACGCGCACGAGGCGATCCGGCCGACGTCGCTCGAATATCCGCCGGAGAAGGTTCAGCCGTTCCTCGAGAAGGACATGTTCCGGCTCTACGAGCTGATCTGGAACCGGTTCGTCGCCTGCCAGATGGTGCCGGCGGTGTTCGATCAGACGACGGCCGACATCGCGGCTGGTCGTGCGACGTTCCGCGCCACCGGGCAGGTGCTGAAATTCCCTGGATATCTCGCGGTTTACGGGCAGGAAGTTCCGGAAGAAGCCGGCGCGGAGAAGATGGAGGGCGAGGACGAGGAGAAGGGCGACGTCTCGCGCCAGCTCCCGCCGCTGGCCGCGGGCGACAAGCTCACACTCGTCGAGCTGATCCCCGAGCAGCATTTCACGCAGCCGCCGCCGCGGTTTACCGAAGCCAGCCTGGTGAAGGAGCTGGAAGAGAAGGGCATCGGGCGGCCGTCGACGTACGCGGCGATCCTCTCGACCATCCAGGACAAGGAGTACGTCGAGAAGAAAGAGGGGCGGTTCTTCCCGACCGATCTCGGGAAGATCGTGACCGAATTGCTCTTGAGCGCGTTCCCGACCGTGATGGACGTGCAGTTCACGGCCCGCATGGAAGACGAGCTCGACGAGGTCGAAGAGGGCAAGGCCGACTGGGTCAAGGTGTTGGAGGAATTTTATACTCCCTTCAAAAAGACTCTGAAGGCCGCCGAAGCGCAGATGCGCGACGTCAAGCGCGAGGAGACGCCGACCGACCTGGTCTGCGAGAAGTGCGGCAGCCCGATGGTGATCAAGTGGGGACGGATGGGGCGGTTTTTGGCCTGCTCGGGCTACCCGGACTGCAAGAACACCAAGGATTTCGTCGAGGAAGACGGAAAGATCAAGGTCGTCGAGGACATCCCGACCGACGAGAACTGCCCGACTTGCGGCAAGCCGATGATCAACAAGCGCGGCCGCTTCGGCCGGTTCCTCGCCTGCAGCGACTATCCGACCTGCAAGACGACCCGGCCGATCACGCTGAAAGGCGTGGTCTGCCCCGATTGCGGCGGCGGCCTCGCCGAGCGCAAATCGCGTTTCGGCAAGTCGTTTTACGGCTGCGTGAACTACCCGAACTGCAAGTTCGCCGCGTGGGACAAGCCGATCCCCGGCCCGTGCCCGCAGTGCGGGAAGCCATATCTGCTCTCGAAGTACACGAAGCGCGACGGCGCCTTCATCGCCTGCCCGGACAAGGAGTGCGGCTATCGAAGAGAAGCGCCCGAGCCGGGCAGCGAGGTGCCCGTGTCGGTGCCGCCGCCGGTATCGGGGTGAGGAAAAGGAAAACGAGAACGAGAACGAGAACGAGTCCCGGGCTCGAAAACGAGCACGAGCACGAGCACGAGTCCCGGGCTCGAAAACGAGCACGAGCACGAGCACCGTCTTTCGAACGCCCCGCAGTCCGGCCGGCCTTCAGCGCCCACGACCCGTCGACCATCCCACCATCACCGTAGGGAACGAATCCCCACCGCGAGCGACCGGCCCGGCTGCGGAACGTTCTGAAGATAAGGTGATTGCCGGGCGCCGCAACTCCGTGTAGCTACTGCGAAATGCAACGCGAAGTGCACGTCGTCGGCGGCGGCCTCGCCGGAACGGAGGCTGCCCTGCTCCTCGCCGAGGCGGGCGTGCGCGTGGTGCTGCACGAGCAGAAGCCGAACGTGCGCTCGCCCGCTCACAAGGAGGACGGGCTCGCCGAGCTCGTCTGCTCGAACTCGCTGCGCTCGGACAATCCCGAGAACGCGATCGGGATGCTGCACGAGGAGCTGCGGCGGCTCGGGTCGCCGGTGCTGGAGCAGGCCGATCTCGCGCGCGTTCCCGCCGGCGACGCACTCGCGGTCGACCGCCTGAAGTTCAGCGGCGGGCTCACCGCGCGCGTTCGCGAGCATCCGGGCATCGCGCTCACGTACGAGGAAGTGCGCGAGCTGCCGGCGGGGCCCGATCTCTGCATCGTCGCCACCGGACCGCTGACCGGCGAGTCGCTCGCGCGATCGCTCGCCGAGGCGGTGGGCGCGAAACAGCTCGCGTTCTACGACGCGATTGCGCCGATCGTGCTCGGCGAATCGGTCGATCTCTCGGTCGCGTTCGCGCAGTCGCGCTACGGCAAGGGCGACGGAGCGGACTATCTCAATCTGCCGCTCACGAAAGAGGAATACGAACGGTTCGTCGACGAGTTGCGGCGCGGGGAAAAGGTCAAGCCGCACGAATTCGAAGAGGCGCGTTACTTCGAGGGCTGCCTGCCGATCGAGGTGATGGCCGAGCGCGGCCGCGACGTGCTCGCGTTCGGTCCGATGAAGCCGGTCGGATTGCACGATCCCCGCACCGGCGCGCGGCCGCACGCGGTGGTGCAGTTGAGACGCGAGGATAAGGCCGGAACTGCGTGGAATCTGGTCGGTTTTCAGACGCGGCTGACGTGGCCGGAGCAGAAACGGATCTTCCCGACCTGCATTCCGGGCCTGCAGAAAGCCGAGTGGGTCCGCCTCGGCCAGGTGCATCGGAATACGTTCCTCAACGCGCCGCAGGTGATCGCCCCCGATGGCACGTTGCGCTCGCGGCCGCACGTGTACTGCGCCGGTCAGATCACGGGTGTGGAAGGGTATGTCGAGAGCGCCGCGTCGGGCCACGTCGTTGCGCGGCGCGTGCTGGAGCGGCTGCAGGGGCGCGAGTTCGCGCCGCCGCCGGGGACGACGGCGATCGGCGCGCTCCTGCGGCACGTGACCGGCGAGGCCCACCCGCCGGATTACGAGTACCAGCCGACCAACGTGGTCTACGCGCTCTTTCCGCCGCTCGCGGAAAAACACAGGAAAAACGAGCGCAAGGCGCGCATGCTCGCGAGGGCGCGGCGCGATCTGGCGGCGTGGGCGCTCGAACGGAACGTCGCGCTCGCGCCGCTCCCCGAGAAGAAATGGCGTTCGCCCGAATTGCGCTCTTAGCCGCGCTCGCCGCGTCGTGCGAGGACAAGCCGCCCGGGCGCAAGCTGGCGGCGGGGATCGCTTCGCGCCTCGCGGTCCACGACGGCCATGTCGCGTTCCTGCTCGACGCGGTCCACCCGGACGATCGGACGATCCCGGAAGACCTCGTCGCCGGCGATCTCTGGCTCGACGACCGCAAGGTGGGCTCGGCCGTCTCGTCGCAGCCGGGGACGTACGCGTTTTCGAAAGCTGGTCAGCTCGCATTCCTCTCCTCGTGGCGGTTTCGTGCCGGCGAGGGTGAGCTGTGGACGGCAGCGCCCGGCGCCGAGCCGGTCCAGGTGGCGAAGGCAGCGCATGCGTTTTCCTGGTCGCCCGACGGATCGACGCTCGCGTACGTGGCGCCGAATCGGCTCGGGATCGGCACGCAGTCGGTCGCGATCGAGGGCGTGCAGGAGGTGGCGTGGTCGCCGGACGGAAAGCGCATCGCGGCGCGTACGTCGGCGTCGGCTGGTGGTAAATTATACCTGGTTGAAAATCTTTCGGCCCGCGAGATCGCCCCCGGGACGTCCGATTTCGCGTTCGCCCCCGACGGCGCGCTCGCCGCGCTCGGGCCGCCGCCGCCGAAGGGCGGAGATCGGCCGCTGCTGCTCGACGGAAAAGAGATTGGCCGCGCGACCGCGTTCGCCTTTTCGCCCGACGGGAAAGAGCTCGCGCTGCTCTCGACGGCGAAGCAGCCCGGCGAGGCGACCGGCGATCTGTACCGGCTGACCGGCAAGCAGCAACACCTCGTCGCCCAGAAAGTGAGCGACTGGCGTTGGGCGCCCGCCGGCGATCTCCTCTGCCTCGCCCGCTACGACCTCCGCGCCCGCGCCGGCACGCTGGTGGTCAACGGGCGCGAGATCGCGTCGAAAGTCCAGAGCTTCGTGGCCTCGGGGCGCCGCGTCCTCTATCTCGTGCAGTCGCCCCGGAAGGGCGACTTCCGGATCGAGCTGTGGGGCGTGGACCTCGCGACCGCCGAAAAGCCGCACAAGATCGACGACGGCGTCTATGGGTGGGACCTCTCCGGCGACACGCTCTTCTACAAGGCGCGCTGCGCCGGAGGGCCGCGGAGCTGCTCGCTGCTGCGCACGACGTTCGCGGCTTCCGGACCACCCACGCTGCTCGCGCCGAACGTGGCCGGGTTCGATCTGTCGCAGGACGGCACGCGCATCCTCGTCCAGCAACCGCATCGCGGCGCGACGCGGGCGATGGATCTCGCCGTGATCCCCGCGCAGGGCGCCCCGCGTGAGCACGTGAAGGACTTCGTCGAAGAGGTCGACCCGAGCTCGCGCTTCGCCGACGCCGCCGGCAAGCGGGTCGTCTACGCTCTCGCCAAGGGCGGCGCCTATATCGCGGAAGTGCCCTGAATTCGCCGGGTTAGAAAGCGCCGCTCGGCGTCGTTCTGGGCCAGATCGCGAGCCCGCTGCCAGGCCGAAACGGCTTCCTCGCGACGGCCGAGCCGGTGCAACAAGTCCGCGCGGGTCGCATGGAAGAGGTGGTAGCCGTCGAGCTCAGGCTCGAGCGCGTCGACCAGCGGCAGGGCGGCCGCGGCGCCGTCGGCCATCGAGACCGCGACGGCGCGGTTCAATGCCACGACCGGCGACGGATGACGCTCGTACAAACGCTCGTACAGGCCCGCGATCTGCTTCCAGTCGGTGTCGCCGGCGCGCACCGCTTCCGCGTGGACCGCCGCGATCGCGGCCTCGAGCGCGTAGGGCCCGGCCGGCGCGTTCCGCAGCGCGTCCTCGATCAGCGCGATCCCTTCCTCGATCTGCGCGCGATCCCACCGGCGGCGATCCTGCGCGCCCAGCGGCACCATCTCGCCGTTCGGGTCGACTCGCGCATCCCGCCGCGCGTCGTGCAGGAGCATCAGCGCGAGCAGCGCGTCGAGCTCGCGAACGGGGACCGGCGGCAGCGCGCGCAAGATCCGCGCGAGCCGGATGGCTTCGGCGCACAGCTCGCGCCGGATCAGCGCGTCTCCCTGCGCCGCCGAATACCCTTCATTGAAGACGAGATAGATGACCGCCATCACCATCGCCGCGCGCGCCGGGAGCTCCTCGAACGCGGGCACCTGGTACGGAATCCCCGCCGATCGAATCTTCGCCTTCGCCCGCACCAGCCGCTGCGCCATCGTCGCCGTTGGCACGAGAAATGCGCGGGCGATCTCGTCGGTCGTCAGGCCGCACAACGTCCGCAGCGTCAGCGCGACCTGCGCGTCCGGCGCGAGCGACGGATGGCAGCAGGTGAAGATCAGCCGCAGCCGCTCGTCGGGCACGGCGGAATCTTCCTCGGGAGGCGGCGCTTCCTCGTCGGCCGACAGCGCCGCCGCCATCGCCGAGAGGCGCGCCCGCCGGCGCAGCTTGTCGATCGCCTTGTGCCGGGCGGTCCCGTACAGCCAGGCGCGCGGATTGCGGGGCGCGTTCGCCGCCCACTCGGTGACGGCGGCGGCGAACGCGTCCTGCAGCGCCTCCTCGGCGACGTCGAAATCGCCGACCGCGCGGATCAGGCCCGACAGGAGCCGGCCCCATTCGGCCTTGTAGATCGCGTCGATCACGTGCGAGCCCGCTCCTCCGTCAACTGAACGTCTCGATCGGCCGCACCTCGACGCTGCCGAAGCGCGCGCCCGGGATCTTGGAGGCCATGTGGATGGCTTCGTCGATGTCCTTGGCATTCACCAGGTAGAACCCGCCGAGCTGCTCCTTCGTCTCGGCGAAGGGGCCGTCGGTGGTGAGACGCTTGCCGTTGCGCACCTGCACCGTCGTGGCGGAGTTGGTCGGCTTGAGCGCCTTGCCGCCCTCGATCTTGCTGGCGAACTCCTTGCCGAAGGCCTGGTACTCGGCCATCTCCTTGGAATCAAAGCCGTTTTCGAACCGCTTTTCGTTCTCGTAGATGAGCAGAAGATACTGCATGGTGTGTTCCTCCTTTGCCCTCTAGTCGAACGGGATTCTGCGCGATCGACAGTACCCGCGCAGAAAAATGTTTTTTTTGCCGTCCCCGGTGCAGGCTGGTCGGGTGGAAGCCGAGCTGGCTGGATTTGCCGCGCATCTGGCGCAGGTCGAACGCGCCTCGCCGCACACGATCAAGGCGTATTCGAGCGATCTGCGGCAGCTCGGCGTGTTCCTGAACGAGCGCGGGATCGGGCTCGATGCGGCGACGCGCGACGATCTCCGTGCCTTTCTCGCCGCGCGGTTCGGCGGCAACAGCGCGGCCACGCTTGCGCGCAAGCAGTGCGCGCTGCGCACGTTCTACGCGTTTCGGGTCCGGATGGGCCACATCGCCGACAGCCCGGCGCGACGGCTCGCGTTTCCGCGCCGGCGCGTTTCGCTGCCGACGGTGGTCTCGGTCGACGACTGCTTCGCGCTGATCGAAGCGCCGTCGGACAAGACCGCGGCTGGCCTGCGCGATCGCTGCGCGCTCGAGCTTCTGTACGGCGCGGGCCTGCGCGTCTCCGAGCTGGTCGGACTCGACCTGGCGGATATCGGACCGGACATGCTGCGCGTCCTCGGGAAGGGCGGCAAGGAACGCGCGGTGCCGATCGTCGCGAAAGCGCGGGCAGCGATCGACGCCTGGCTTGCGCGGCGCGACGAGCTGCGGCCCGTCGACGATGCGCTCTTCGTCAACCGCCGCGGCGGCCGGCTGACGACGCGAAGCGTTGCGCGCCATCTCGCGCGCTACGCCCTGATCGCGGGCACGCGCCGCCACGTCCATCCGCACGCGCTCCGTCACAGCTTCGCCACCCACCTGCTCGACATGGGCGCGGACCTGCGCGGAATCCAGGAGCTGCTCGGCCACGCCTCGCTGTCGACGACTCAGCGGTACACCCACGTGTCGTCGGAACGGATGCTCCAGATCTACGAAGACGCGCACCCGCGAGCGCGCAGGAAGTAACCGCTACTTCTTGCCGTGCGAGTGCTTGCCTCCCTTGCGGCTCCCCTTTTTGCCGGAGTTGGTGATCTTCGCGGCACGCGACTTGCTCATGCCCTTGCGGCGCAGCGCCTCGTATTTCTTGTCACTCTTGACATTTCCGTGTTTCGCCATTGCAACGAGATAGGCATGCGGTCGCCGTGCGGCTAGCGGTCGCGCCGCGCTCGCGCGAGCTCGAGCTGGCCTTCGAGAAACTTCAGCATCGGCGTCCCTTCGACAGCGAGCTGCTGAGGGATGAACGACGCTTTGGTCAGGCCCGGCAGCGTGTTCAGCTCGAGAAACACGGGTCCTTTTGGCCCCACGATGATGTCGGTGCGCGAGTACCCCTCGCAACCGAGCGCGCGGTGCGCGTCGAGCGCGATCTGATGCGCCGCCTGCGTCACGTCGCGCGGCACTTCCGCGGGCGTGATCTCGCGGGTGCCCTTGCCGAGATATTTTCCCTCGTAATCGAAGGCGCGCCCGGCCTCGACGCGGACCTCGCTCGGCGGCAGCGCGCGCGGGCCGGTGGGACCGTCGACCACCCCCACCGTCAATTCCGTACCCGCCACGAACTGCTCGGCGAGATACGCCTCGCCCGAGGCCTCGATGCCCTGGGCGGACTTCTCGACGTCCTCTTCCCCGAGCAGGTGGTAGAGCCCGACGCTGCTCCCGCCCGCGACCGGCTTGGCCACGATCCGCTCGTGCATCGCGAGCATGTCGCGCAGCGTCGCGCGCATCACCCGCGGATCGGGCGAGAGGTGCACCGACTGCGCGATCGCGACTCCGGCCGCGCTCGCGATCTGCTTGGCGATCTCCTTGTCGAACGCGCGGGCCGAGGCGTCCGCGCCGGGCCCGGTGAAGGCGATCTTGCGCGATTCGAGCAGGCGCTGGACGGTGCCGTCCTCGCCCTCGCCGCCGTGGAGCGCGAGGAAGTAGACGTCCTGCGGCGCGCTCTCGACCGCAGCCACCAGATCGGGGAAAGCCGCCTCGCCTTTGGGGACGAAATCGCGCTCGAACGGCCGCTCGAACCGCGCCAGGTCCTCACGCACGACCTTGAAGACCGCCCCGGTCGGCGCGATGAACCACACCCGCGCGTCGGGCAGGAACGAGGCCACGTTCTGCCCCGAGGCCACCGCGACCCGCCGCTCGCTCGAGGTCCCCCCGAAGAGGATGGTGACGTCGGGCATCACGGCGTCAACGTAACATCGTCGTGAGCGCAACGCACCGCTGCGCGTTAACATCAGGAGACCGGTTTTGGGGGGTCCAGGGGGGAGCGAGCTTAACCCTGGTAGAGGCGCCGGAGGCGCCGGATCGAACGAGGTTGCGCGGTGACGATTGCGTCAATGACAGCGAAAAGGTCGCATCGATGATCATACGATCGACCACGGTGGTTTGCGTCCGGCGCGACGGGAAGGTCGCGATGGGCGCCGACGGGCAGGTGACGCTCGACAAGACGGTCCTGAAA
>JAIVGS010000251.1 GCA_020201435.1 Myxococcales bacterium | reverse complement strand
TGCCTGCTTTTCCTTGTCGGCCATGGCCCGAAGCTAGATCGCGAGCGCGGCTTTTCGAAGGGCGCCGGCCGGATCGATGCTGATTACCGGACCGTGGCAGGTGAACAGCCGCTGCAGGCCGGGCGTGTCGGCGAGCTTCAAGAGGTGCTCGCGCAGCGCGCGCTTGTCCTTCACGCCGATCCATTTCATCAACCGCGGCACGCGGAGGTCGCCGACGAATCCGGCGAGGCTCGCGATCAACCCGCCGATTCCGCGCAGCGGCCGCTGGTTGGCGAGGAGATCACCGGGAAACGCGAGCGTCGCCTGACCGCCGGAGGTGGCGACGCAGACCGCTTCGGCGCCGCCGCCGATGTTTTCCAACCGTACGCCGGCATCTCGTGGCAGCAGCTCGAGCCACCCGTCGACCGGCGTGATCTGCGCGACGCGCTTCGCCGCGACCGGATGCGAAAGGATCTTCAGCTGCGGATACCGGGCGCGATACGCGGCGAGGTCGAGCCGGTGAAACCCGTTCCCGGCGATCACGAACGAAGGCGCGCCCCACGACTCGATCTCCTTCATCGACGGATCGTCGAGTGGAATCGCGTTGAGGAAGACGAGCTGACCGCCGGCGAAGCGCGCGACGCCCATCCGCCGGCGGATCGGGCTCTTCGGCAGCGCCGACTCGACGCTCCACAGATTCGGCTGCAGCTTCTCGATCGGGTCGTGCGGAAGGACGGTCCAGGGGCGCGGCATGGGGCCGCAGACTACATCGCCGGGAGCGGATTGTCCGCGCGTTCCTGCACGAGGATGTGGCGCAGCGTCAGCGCGAGCAGCAAGATCGAGACGAGGCCCCAGCCGACGCCCCAGACGATGGCGGGGATGAACGTGGCGCGGGCGAGCGCGTCGGCGTCGCTGCCGCCCGAGGAAGCGATGTGCAGCAGATCGTCGCGGATGTCGTAGAGCGCGTAGCAGCAGGAGAACGAAGCGAGGAAGACGAGCACGCCCCGGCGGATCACCGGAGCGCCGAAGCGCGCGATCAGGCCGAGCGCGAGCGCGCAGCCGCCGACGAAGACGAAGGTGAAGCCGTCGCGCACCCACAGGACGGTGACCAGCGCGCACCAGGCGGTGAGCGCGATCAGCGGCCAGCGTCCCTCTTTCGAGCGCGCGGCGGTCCAGAGCAGAACGCAGCCGGACACGGTCGAGCCGATGTACCCGGCGCTCGAAATCACCACCTGCCGCAAAAGGCCGGGCACGAAGCGAGAAAACGTGACGCCGCCCTGGTCAGGGCTGATGCGGATCAGATCGACCGATCCTCCGACCAACAGCGTAGCCACGGCGTGCGAGCTCTCGTGCATCAGCACGACCAGCAGCTTGAACGGATAGAGGGGCCACGTATTCCAGAACAGCACCCCGAGCACGGCGGAGGCCGCCAGCGCGAACAGAAGCTTGCCGTCGAGATGGTGCTGCGCGTCCATCTTGAATAGTGTAACGCGCGAACAGCGCGAAAGTTTCAACCAGATGAGCGATCTCCTCGTCGTCGGCACGCTGCATACGCTGGACCCGTCGCGGCCGCGGGCGGGTGCGGCGTTGGTCCGAGACGGGAAGTTCGTCAAGGTCGGCACCCGCGAGGAGTGCGAGAGCGCGGCGGGCGCGGATCTCAAGTTCATCGAGCTCGGCGAAGGATGCGCGGTCCCCGGCATCATCGACGCGCACGGACATCCGTTGCTGCACGGTCGCATGCTCGCGGAGGTGCGGTTGCAGGGGGCCATCTCCGAGCAGGAATGCGTCGAGCGGGTCGCGCGGTATTCGCAGTTCGTGCCGTCGGGCCAATGGATCCGCGGCGGCGGGTGGGATCAGAACCTGTGGCCGTCGCATGATTTTCCTGGGCGGGAGCTTCTGACGGCCGCGACGCCGAAACATCCGGTCGCGCTCGCGCGGGTCGACGTGCATGCGTTGTGGTGCAACGATTTCGCTCTGCAGGCGGCGGGGATCGATTCGAAGACGCCCGATCCGCCCGGCGGCCGGATCCTGCACAAGGAAGACGGGACGCCGACCGGCGTGCTGATCGACACCGCGATGGATCTCGTCCGCCGCGCGTTCGCCGCGCCGGGGCCGCGCGAAGCGGAAGAGACGATCCTGCGCTCGCTGCAGGCGCTGTCGATCGTCGGCATCACGTCGGTGCACGACGCGAGCGCGGGGCCGGAGGTGCTGCAGGCCTACAAACGGCTCGCCGACCGCGATGCGCTGCCGGTGCGGGTCTACGCGATGATCGACGGTCAGGGTGCGGGTCTCGACGAGCAGATCGCGCTCTGGCGCGAGACGCCGCGGATCGGTCGCCTGACCGTGCGCGCGGTGAAGCTCTTCGCCGACGGCGCGCTCGGCAGCCGCGGCGCGGCGATGTTCGACCCGTACGAGGACGATTCGGGCAACAAGGGTCTGTGGCTGATGGACCCGCGCGAGCTGGAATCGCGGATCGGGCGCGTCGCTGCGGCCGGCTTTCAACCGTGTGTGCACTGCATCGGGGACCAGGCGTGCGCGATCGTGTTGCAGACCTTTGCGGCGAAAGTGCCACGCGATCTGCGGCCGCGCGCGGAGCACCTGCAGATCCTGCGGGCGCGTGACGTTCCGTTGCTGAAGAGATCGGGCGCGATCGCGTCGATGCAGCCGACGCATGCGACCAGCGACGCGGCGTGGGCCGAAGCGCGGCTCGGCCACGGCACCGAGCGGCAGCGCGGCGCGTACGCGTGGCGACAGGCGCTGGAGGCCGGCGCGCCGCTCGCGTTCGGCAGCGATTTTCCCGTCGAGAGCATCGACCCCCGCGAGGGGCTGAAGGCGGCTGTCGCGCGCAAGGCGGCGAACGGCGCGGTGTGGATGCCGGAGCAGCGGCTCACCCGCCTCGAGGCCTTGCATGCGTTCACGACCGGCGCCGCTTATGCTGAATTCGAGGAGGGTCGCCGCGGTCTGATCCGCGAAGGGTTCGATGCCGACATGACGGTGTTCGCGCGCGACATCATGACCGTGCACGTCGACGAGCTGCCGAAAGTGGCGGTGCAGGCGACCGTCGTCGGCGGTCACGTGGAGCACGCCGGATGATCCCTGCTCCAAAGGAGAACTGTCCGGACGTCGAAGACTGCATCGCCGATCCATCCGAGATCGGCCGGATCTGCACCTACGGCCCGCTGTGCGGCACGTGCATCGTCTATCGCGTGATCGAGACCCGCAGCGGTTTGCTCCTCGGCACTTGCCGCATCCGCAACGACCGCGGCGAATTCCCCTGCACCGCCCCGATCTGCGACAGCTACCAAGCGCGCGCCGGCGCGGCTCCGGAAGCGCCAGTCCAGATCAAGCGAGTGCGGCCGAGGCCGGGGGCCGGCAGCCGGAAGCCGGTGGCCGCAATCCCCGACGGCCCCGTTGGAGAGCTGGAGATGACGCGAGAAGAGCTGAAAGCGCTGATCCGCGAAGCGATGGACGAGGAGCGCGGCGGCCTCGCGCCGCTGGCGCCGAGGTGGGAAGGCGGAGTCGCTCTTCTGAAGCCCGCCGACCCGGCGCTGCAGCCCAAGGAGCTGCCGCTCGATTCGCTCTTCCACAAGGTGGTGATGATCCGCGACAAGCTGCGCGTGCTGGAGCAGAAGATCAACGCCAACGTGAAGCTGACGGACGCGGAGAAGGTCGATCTGCAGTCGTACATCACCGGCTGCTACGGATCGCTGACGACGTTCAACGTGCTGTTCCGCGACCGCGAGGACGGCTTCAGGGGATCGGGCGGCAAGGAATGATCCTCGCACTCTTGATCGCGATGACGCCGGCGCGGGTCGCGCAGATCCAGACCGCGCTGCAGGCGCACAAGCTCGACGGGTGGCTCTTCTTCGACTTCCGCAAGTCGGACGAGATCGCGTACCGCGTGCTCGGCCTTTCGAACAGCGGCGTGCGCTCGCGGCGGTGGTACTGCCTGATTCCGGCGCGCGGCGAGCCGCGCAAGCTGGTGCACGCGATCGAGCCGGAAGCGCTCGACGGCGTGCCGGGGACGACCGCGATCTACGCGTCGTGGCGCACGCGCGATCACGAGCTGGGCGCGATGCTGCGCGGCCTGCGCAAGGTCGCGATGGAGTACTCGCCGCGCAACGACATTCCCACCCTCGGCCGGGTCGACGCGGGGACCGTCGAGCTGGTGAAGTCCCTCGGACCCGAGGTCGTCTCGAGCGCCGATCTCGTCGCCGAGATCGTGAGCCCGCTGTCGCCGGACGAGCTCGCGTCGCAGGCCAAAGCCGCCGACCTCCTGAGCGGCGACATCGACGCGGTGGCGCAGGAAGCCGCGCGCCGGATCCGCGAGGGCAATCCGGCGACCGAGTACGAGCTGCAGCAGTTCGCCAAGGCGCGCTGGGCGCAGGAGGGCATTTCGACCGAAGGCGGGCCGCTGGTCGCGGTCGACGCGCACACGGCCGATCCGCACTACATCGCGCCGCAGACAGGCTCGGCGGTGGCCGCGCGCGGAAGCCTTCTGCTGCTCGACTTTGCCGCGCCGCTCGCAGCGGCCGGAAGCATCCCCGGCGATCTCACGCGCGTCTTCTTTCTCGGCGACAAGGTGCCGGAGGAAGTGCAGCGGATCGCGTCGATCGTCTACCAGGCGCGCGACGCGGCGCTGCAGTTGCTGCAGTCCGCGCAGCGATTGCCGACCGGCGCCGAGGTCGACGCGGCGGCGCGCGGCGTGATCGCCAAGGCCGGCTTCGGCCAGTATTTCATCCACCGCACCGGCCACAACATCGGCCTGCGCACGCACGGCGACGGCGTGAACAACGACGACTTCGAGACCCACGACGCTCGGCGCCATCTGCCCGACACGTGCTTCTCGATCGAGCCCGGCATCTATCTTTCGGGCCGATTCGGAATCCGCAGCGAGATCGACGTCTGCCTGCCGGGCGGGAAGGTCGAGGTGCACGGCGGCATGGGGCAGGCGACGGTGCCGGCGCTGCTCGCGCCGTAGATCGATCTTCAGGCTGCGGCGTTCAGAACGGCATGGTCACTCTCCTGTTGCTCGCGGCGCTCCACGTCAATACCCAGGTCGAACACGACTTCCTCTCGGAGAAGACGGGTGGGGAAGTGTACGTGCAGATCGATCTCGCCGCCGACGCAGTGCGTGAAGACGCGCACCGGGTGCCGGTCAACGCGGTGATGATCCTCGACCGATCGGGTTCGATGCACGGCATGAAGATCGAGCGTGCGCGCGAGGCCGCTCGCGCGTTGGTGCAAGCGCTGGGTCCGGAAGACCGGTTCGCGATCGTCGATTTCTCCAACCGCGCGCGCGTGGTGGTGCCGTCGACGGCAGCGACGCTGGATGCGAAAGCGAACGCGCTCGCGCTGATCTCCGCGATCCAGCCCGGCGGCGGAACGAACATGTCGGCCGCGTTCGATGCGGCGGCGCCGCAGCTTTCCGAGGGTCGCGCGCACGGGCGAGTCGACAAGGTCTTCGTCGCGTCCGACGGGCAGGCCAACCAGGGCATCTCGGCGCGGCCCGCGCTGCTGCGGCTCGCGCGCCAGGACTTTGGCGCGGCGACGGTGAGCACGTTCGGCATCGGCGACGATTACGACGAGCAGTTCATGACGCAGCTCGCGGTCCAGGCCGGCGGTCGCGCGCGGTACGTTTCGAACGGCGCCGATCTACCGCAGGCGTTCGCGCTGGAATTCTCGCGCGCCGCGAAAGCCGTGGCGCACGACGTGCGGCTCGACGTTCGGCCCTTCAAGAACGTGCGCGTGATCCACGTCGTCGGCTTCGGCGCCGGGAGCGTGCGGCTGCCCGACATCGCCGCTGGCGAAGAGCGGCGCGTGCTGGTCAAGCTGGCCGCTCCTCCGGGGCGCGGCACGGCTGAGCTGGCCGACATCGAGCTGACCTATCGGGACGCGCGCGGCGCGGACCAAAAGATCTGCGCGACCGCGCTGGCGCAGTACACCGCGGACGCCGTCAAGCTCGACGCGCAGAAGCCGAATCAGATCACCTGGCAGGCGGCGATGGGCGAAATGGCGGACAGCGCGCAGAACGCGCTGCGCTACCAGGCGGCGAACGAGCCGGAGATGGCTCGCAAGGAGCAGGCGCGCGTGGCACAGATCGCCGCGCAGGCCGCCGCCGCTGCTCCGGCGCCCGCCGCGAAGAAGCTGAAGGAGCGGGCCACTCTCTACGACGCCCGTCTATCCGCGAGCGGAGCTGGTCGCCAGTCGGAGCGCAAGGCGCTCTCGGCCGACGCGTCGGAGGAGTCCACGCAGGCGGTCGCGTTCTAGAGCGAAGGCCGGTCGACGGCGGCCGGCTGCGCGACGAAGCGGAGGCCACGCGCTTCGAGGTAGCGAGCGAGGCGCGCGGCACTGCCCTGCGGATCGGCGAGCGCGACGTAGCCGTCCGGCCGCACCAGATAGATCGCGTTGCGCTCGAGACCGGCTCGCTCCGCGCCCGCCTTCCACGGAAAGACGTGCAGCGGAAGCCCGCGCGCCGTGCAGGTCTCGGCGAGCTCCCGGGCAGCGGCCCCGTAGCAGTGCACTTGCCACTCGAGCGATTCGAGCCGCTCGAAGTTGTCGGGGTCGGCGACCCACGGCAGCCGATCGCCGCCTTGGATCTCTCCCGCCCGCCCTTCGCTGAGCTCGCTGTCGCGGTATTCGATCGCGATCTGGGAGACGGTGCGGAACATCAGCCGTCGCATCGCCGGCAGCCGGAAGAGCAGACGCAACAGGCGCGGCGCGACGTGGACGCGGACCTGCGCGGCGAGCCGGCCGCTGCGGGTGACGAACTGGAACGCGCGATCGGTGGTCGCGACCAGGCGGCGGGCGAACGCGATCCGCTCCGGCTCGTAGGTGTCGAGAATGCGCGCGGGCGCGCGTCCGCGCACTGCCGCCGCCAGCTTCCAGGCGAGGTTCACCGCGTCGCCGATGCCGGTGTTCATCCCCTGTCCGCCGACGGGGCTGTGGATGTGAGCCGCGTCGCCGAGGAGGAACGCGCGTCCCTTGCGAAAGCTCGCCGCGACGCGGTGATGCACGTGATACGTCGAGAACCAGTTGACGCGATGGACGTCGATCCGAAGGCGCTCGAGGATGCCGGTGCTGACGTCGTTCCAGCCGAGGTGCTCGCCCTTCTTCTCGGCTTCGGGGCGGATGGTGCCGATCAGCCGGACGCGTCCAGCGGCCGCGAGCGGAAAGACCGCGGCGAAATCGCTCTCGTCGATCGAGGCGTGCAGCTCGCGGTCCAGCAGCGGTCCGCTCGCTTCGACGTCGGCGACGTAGAAGAGATGCTCGTACGTGCCGCCGGGGAAGCCGATGCCGAGCTTCTCGCGGACGGTCGAGCGCGCGCCGTCGCACCCGGCGAGGAACGCCGCTTCGCACGTCGAACCGTCGTTCAGCCGGGCTACGACGGGGCCGCTCCGGTCCTCGAAGTCGATCAGCTCGGTCTCGCGTTCGACGTGGACGCCGAGCTCCGCCAGCCGCGCGATCAGGAAGCGTTCGTGCTCGTCCTGCGGGTAGATGATCGAGAACGGGTAGGGGCTGCTGATCGCGCCGAAGCGGCCGAACTCGACGTGCGCGGCCCTCCGCCCCGCTGCCCAGAGATTCGCCGCGCTGAACTCGAGGGCCGCGCTGACGACTTCGCGGGCGAAGCCGAGCTGGCGGTAGAGCTCGAGCGTACGGGCGTGCACGGCGAGCGCGCGCGAGGTCGTGCCGGGCGCGTCGGTCTTGTCGACGATTCGTACGCGGATGCCGAGGCGGGCGAGCCAGAGAGCGAGCACGAGGCCGGTCGGTCCGGCGCCGGCGATGAGGACGTCGGTGTCCATGCGGCCCAGGTTATGCCTGGGCGCGACGGCGGATCCACTCGATCAGCATCCGCACGCCCGCGCCGGTTCCGCCGCGCGGATTGTAGCCGCGCTCCTTGTCGACCGACGCAGGGCCGGCGATGTCGAGATGCGCCCACGGGGTCTTGCCGACGAAGTGCTGGAGGAAGAGCGCGGCGTTGATCGCGCCGCCGTAGCGGCCGCCGGTGTTCTTCAAGTCGGCGATCGGGCTCCTGATCAATTCTTCCATCTCGGGCGGGAGCGGCATCCGCCAGATCGGCTCGCCGGCGGCCTTCGCGGCGGAGAGCATTTCGGTGGCGAGCGCATCGTGGTTGCTGAAGAGGCCGGTGATCCAGGGTCCGAGCGCGACGAGGATCGCGGCGGTGAGCGTGGCAAGGTCGACGACCGCGGCAGGCGTTTCCTCGACCGCCCAGGAGAGCACGTCGGCGAGGACCAGGCGTCCTTCCGCGTCGGTGTTGAGGACCTCGACGCTGGTGCCGTTCTTGCCGGCGATCACGTCGCCCGGTTTGTACGCGGTCCCGCTCGGGAGATTCTCGCAGGCGCCGAAATAGGCGCGCACGGGAAACGGCGGTTTCAAGAACGCGACCACCTTCATCGCGGCGATCACCGCCGCGGCGCCGGCCATGTCGGCCTTCATGTCCTCCATGCCCTGCGCCGTCTTGATCGAGAGGCCGCCGGAGTCGAACGTGATCGCCTTTCCCACCAGCGCGACCGGCCTGCCGCGGCCGTCGTACGAGATGCGGACCAGCTGGGGCTCCTGCGCGCTGCCCTGGGAGACGGCGAGGAACAGGTTCATGCCGAGCTTCTTGATCTGCGCGCGCGAGAGCACGTCGCAGCGCAGGCCGGCGGCCCGAGCCATCTTGCGCGCTTCATCCGCGAGGGCGCGGGGAGTCACTTTCCCGGCCGGCTCGTTGACCAGATCGCGCGCGAGGTTCACCGCCGCGGCGATCTCCACGCCGAGCCGCGCCGACTTCGTGAGCGACTTGTCGGCGAGGATCTGCACTCTCTGCAGCTTGAACGGCTTCTTTTCCTTCTTGTAGCGATCGAAGACGTACGCGCCGAGAGATGCGCCTTCGGCGAGCGCCTGCACCTGGCGGTCCCCGGTCACCGGCGACGAAATCGCCAGCGTCTTCGCTCCCGCCGCCTTCGCGAGTTTCACCGCGCGTGAAGCCGCATTTCGCAGCTGCTCGAGCGTCCTCTCGGCGTCCTTCTCGCGGCCGATGCCGATCAGCGCCAGCCGCTGCGCGGCGATCTTCCCATGCGTGTGCAACGACAAGACTGCGTTCTCGGCGCCCTTGAATTCCTCCTCGCGCGCCACGCGATCGACGAGATCGCCGAGACCCAGGTCGGGAAGCTTCGCGCCTTCGCGCACGAGGACCGCGAGCAGATCGGCGCGAGGCTCTCGCGAGACGACCGAGACGTCCATCAGCGGAACCGGAGGAACGACTGCACGATCTCGCGCACCAGCGCGGGGACGGTCGTCTCGTTGCGGGAAGCGATGTCGGTCAGGTGCGCAATCTCTTCGGGCGCGAACTGCACTTCGAGATTGGTCTGCTGGCCGCGGCCCGGCAGCGTCGTCTGCCGCGGAGTGTACCGCGGCTCCGAAGTTTGCTCTTCGGTCAGCTTGTCGACGTCGAGCGACGCGAGCCGCTGCACTTCCGGCGACCCCGACAGCCGAGCGCGCTCCGCCTCCATCTCGTCGGCGAACACCTGTTTCATGAACGTCGCCAGGTGCTGGTTCGACGGCGTGAACTCGTTGTTGGCGAGGAACTTGTCGAGGTCGTACTGCATCTCCCACGCAGTCTGGTAGCGCTGCGCGGGATCCTTTTCGAGCGCGCGCATGAGGATCTGTTCGATCTGCTCCGGCACGTCGCCCTTGAAGTACGAAGGCTTGTAGATCTTGCCGTCGGTGATGCTCTTCAAGACCGCGACGTCGCTCTCGCCGGTGAAGAGCTTGAATCCCGTCACCCATTCGTAGAGCACAACGCCGAGAGAAAAAATGTCGCTGCGATGGTCGAGCGGCTTGCCCATGCACTGCTCGGGCGACATGTACGAGAGCTTCCCCTTGATCTCTCCCGCGCGCGTCATCTCGACCTGGTTCGCCGCTTTCGCGATTCCGAAGTCGAGGACTTTCACGCCGCCGTCGAAGCTGACGAAGATGTTCTCCGGCGTCACGTCGCGATGGACGATGCCGAGCGGGCGAGCCTGCAGATCCGTCTTCTGGTGGGCGTAGAACAACCCTTCCAGCACCTGCGATGCGATCTTGCACGCGTAGACGATCGGAAACGCGATCCCGAGCTGCTCGCACTTCGGCAGCACGCGTCGCATGTCGCGGCCGAAGAGGTATTCCATGGCGATGAAATAGGAAGTTTCTACCGATCGGACGCCGCCGGCCGCGCCGCCGTCGATCACTTTGCCGAGATCGTGGATGTGGATGATGTTCGGGTGATTCAGCTGCGCGGCGAGCTTGGCCTCGTTGAGGAACATCCGCACGAAGCTCTTCTTGTCGCCGAGGTGCGGCCGGATCCGCTTCAAAACCACCGTCTTTTCGAAGCCTTCCGGGCCCATCTGGCGGGCGAGGAAGATCTCGGCCATCCCGCCGACGGCGATTCGATCGAGTAACAGATATTTCCCGTACTGCTGCTCGCGCATGCGGAACGCGCCCCCATAAAACCGACTACGCGGCCCTGAGCCACCTTCGGTGGCCGGGGCCGGGGGGCGCGTCTTACCGGAAAGCCAGCTTCAGCGCAACGCGGCCGGCCAGAAGCGAAGCGTGCATCCGTAGACCGATGGGAGCGGGTGCGGCTCGCGCGAGGCGGGGAGCATCTGCATCACGGTGCCGTCCTGGCCGACGCGCAGCGGCCGCGTCGTGCACGCCTCGCGGTCGACGCTGAAATCGAGCCTGCCGCACGAGTTGCCGGTCGGCGACAGCACCTCGATCTGCTGGTTGCAGCTGCTCACCTCGGCGGCCCACGGAACCGTCTCGTACGCACGGCGCGAGGGCATGATCTGGAGGTCGGTGTTCGGCCGCTGCTTCAGCCAGTCCGGCGCAGGCTGCGGATCGTTCGAGTTCGACGCCAGCAACAGGAGCCACTCGCTGCTCCGCACCTCCGAAAACGCGAGAGACGGAATGGCGTCCATCCTGCGGATCGCGAGGCCGCCGCCGATCAGCGGCGACGTCTCGAACCATGTGGACGCGCCCGCCTGGAAGCGGCTGAGCAGGCGGAATTGTGGCACCGAGGTGCGGCCCTGGTCGTCGAGCCAGATCGCGTCGACGTTGCCCGATCCGCCGTCGAGGATGATCAGGCTGCGGCCGAGGAGATCGGTGCCGAGTCCGAAGACCGTCGCCTCCGCCAGCAACACGACGGGTCCCCAGCCGATGGCGCCAAACTCGGTGAACATGATCGCCATCTGGCGCTGCGGCGGCGAAGCGCTCCCGAGGGCGAAATGACCGACCGCAAGCAGCCCACTCACCGGATTGGGCGCGAAGATTGCGGATCCGGTGACCGCCGTGCCGCCCATCTTCGCCGTCCCGGTCGGGTTCCAGGCGTCCACCTCGGTCATCTGCGTCCCCGGGTTGGGTCCGAACGGTGACACCCCGGCGTACATGATGAATCCGGTTTCGTCGGGCCACGCCTCGCCGCGCTGCGCGCCGAAGGCGCCCATCTTCTGCCCGGACTTATCGAGAACGGTCCACGTCGGGTGACCCATGGCGGAGGTCTCGAGCGCGACGTTCCCGTGGCCCTCGCCGATCGGCAGGAGGCAGACGCCGTGCGGCATGCCGACGTCGTAGGTGGTCTGGTACTGCGCCATCGCGGGCAGCGGGCCTGGCATCGGTCCGTCGCAGTCGTTTGCCGTCGTGCCGGCGTCGCTGGTACCGCCAGGTCCCGCGTCCGGTGCAGCCGGAGCTCCCGCGTCCGGCGTCGCCGCAGTGCCTGCGTCGAGCCGCGGACTGGTGCTCCCCGCGACGGGCGCCTGAGTCGAGCTGCCGCAGGCCACCGCGACGCTCGCCAGGGGGCACGCGGGCAAGCAACGGAGTGGGTGCATTCAAGACCCCCCGAACCAACGTTGCGCACCGTGGGAGCTGTCGCAAAC
>JAIVGS010000250.1 GCA_020201435.1 Myxococcales bacterium | reverse complement strand
GCGCGGGCACGTACTCGCAGGCGAGGTACTGCACGAGCGCTTCGGGGTCGAGCGCGCGCGGCACGCCCGCGTGCGCGACCAGCGCTTTCAGCTCCGAGGCGAAGACGCAGCGCGAGCCGGAGACGAAATAGTAGATCGGCTTCTTGCCCAGCCGATCCCGCGCGATGACGAGCTTGCGGGCGCGCGAGTCCCAGATCGCGAGCGCGAACATCCCGTGGACGTGCTCGGCGAACTGCTCGCCCCACTGCAGATACGAGCGCAGCACGACCTCGGTGTCGCTGCGGGTCGAAAACGAGTGTCCCAGCGCGCGCAGCTCCTCGCGCAGGGGCGCGAAGTCGTACGCCTCGCCGTTGAAGATCAGCGTGACGCCGTCGCGCGTCATCGGCTGGTCGCCGCTCACCAGATCGAGGATCGCCAGGCGGCGATGACCGAGCGCCGCGGGTCCCTCGATGAAAAAGCTCTCCGCGTCGGGCCCGCGGTGGGCGATCGCGCGCGCCGCCCGACGCACGCCCTCGGCGTCCGGCGCCCCCGTCAGGTCGACGTCGCCGCAGATGCCGCACATCCCTAGCGCACCGCCGCCCGCGGCAGGCTCGCCGGGGGCCGATTCAGCTCTTCGGCCACCAGGTACGGCCGCTTGTTCTGCGACTCGTAATACGTGCGGATCACCAGCTCGGCGAGAAGGCCCATCAACAGCGAGAGCGCGCCGACCAGCGTGAACATCACCGTCAAGAGCGGCAGCGGCGTCTCGACGAAAGCCTTCTGCCCGGTGAGCTTGTAATAGAGCGCCCAGACGAACGCGGCGCACGCCAGTCCGAGGCTCAAAAATCCGAAGCCGCCGAAGACGTAGATCGGCTTGGTCGCGTAGCTGGCGAGGAACTTCACCACCATCAGGTCGAGCAGTACCTTGAAGGTGCGCGAAAATCCGTACTTCGAGACGCCTGCGCGCCGCGCGCGGTGGTTGACGACCATCTCGGTCACGCGCGCCCCCTGCCACGAGGCGTAGATGGGGATGAAGCGGTGCATCTCGCCGTACAGCTTCACGTCGCGCAGCACGTCGCGCCGGTAGGCTTTCAGCGAGCAGCCGTAGTCGTGCAGGCGCACGCCGCTGATGGTCGAGATCACCCGATTCGCGACCCGGCTGGGAAATTTCCGCCCGAACTCGCGGTCCTGCCGATCGCGCCGCCAACCGGAGACGACGTCGAAGCCGGCGTCGAGCTGGGCGAGGAGCTTGGCGATGTCGGCGGGGTCGTTCTGCAGATCGCCGTCCATCGGCACGATCACGTCGCCGCGCGCGGCCTCGATGCCGGCGCTCATCGCCGCGGTCTGGCCGAAGTTGAGCCGGAAGCGGATGACGCGCAGCTCCTTCCGCCGCTCGGCGTAGTGCGAAAGCTCGTTGAAGGTGCCGTCGCGGCTGCCGTCGTCGATGCAGATGACCTCGAACGTCCGGCCGAGCCTTTCCAACTCGGAGAACAGCTCGTCCAGCAGGGCCTGGACGTTGTCCTCTTCGTTGAAAAGCGGAATAACGACGGAAATCTGCGGCCGGTCCATCGAGTCGGGGGATAGCACGGCCGCGTACCCGGAACAATCGAAAGGACCCGTCATGCTCTTGCCTGCCCTCCTGGTCGCCCGGACCGCCGCCGCGCCTGCGCCGGTCACATGGACGGGGACCCTCGCTCCCGGTCTGATCGCACTCACACGCCGGCGGCGATCGACGCTTCCGCGACACCCTTTCTCTCTACCTGATGCTCGGCATCGATGCGGATCGGCTGAATCGGTGAACACCGACACCGCGCTCACGGTCGGACTGGAGGTCGCAATATGAACGCACGGCTGGCGGACTTCCGCGCTTTCCTGCTCAAGCAGAACGCGTTCGCGCTGGCGATCGGCGTGATCATCGGGGCGGCGATGGGCAGGGTCGTCTCCGGGCTGGTGGACGACGTGTTGATGCCGATCGTCGGCCTGGTGATGCCCGGCGGCGACTGGCGCAACGCGCAACTCACGCTGTCCGGAGCGAACGCGATCAAGTACGGCGACCTGATCGGCCGGTTGCTCGATTTCGTCATCGTCGCCGCGGTGGTCTACGCGCTGATCAAGGCGTTCCTCGAGAAAGAGGCGCCCGCGCCGGCGACGCGCACCTGTCCGGAGTGCCTGGAAGCGATTCCGATCGGCGCTCGCCGATGCCGGGCATGCGGATCGGCCGTCACGGGGTAGACTGCGCGGCCTTCATGGAGTCCTTGATCCTCACCTTCACCGGCCGCGACGCGCCCGGCATCACCGCGCTGCTCTCGCGGATCCTCGCCGAGGGCGGGGCGCGGTTGAACGACGTCGAGCAGGTGGTGGTCCAGGGGCTGCTGACGCTCGGTTTCGCCGTCGAGCTGCGGAATCCGGACCGGGTCCTGAAGGATCTGCTCTTCGCCGCGAAGGGTCTCGGGTTGGAGCTCGAATATCGCAAGCTCGCGCCGGGCGACGAGGAGTCCCACCGCGAGCGATACGCGCTGACCGTCATCGCGCGAACCGTCGGACCGTCGGCGCTGCAGTCGGTGGCGGAAGTCCTCGCCGCGCACGGCGCGAACATCGAGCGCATCAACCGGCTGAGCGAGGGCGGCCTGGCATGCGTCGAGTTTGCCATCTCGCTTTCGCCGGATGCCTCGGAGGCCGAGCTGAAGAAAGCGCTGCTCGCCGCCGCGGGAGAGGGCGCGTTCGACTGCGCGCTGCAGCGCGAGACGCTTCTGCGGCGCAGCAAGCGGCTGGTGGTCATGGACATGGATTCGACGCTGATCCGCATCGAGGTCATCGACGAGCTCGCGCGCGCGCACGGCGTCGGCGAGCAGGTCGCGGCGATCACCCGGCGAGCGATGCAGGGCGAGATCGATTACGACCAGAGCCTGCGAGACCGGGTCGCGCTCCTGAAAGGGCTCGATGCGCGCGTGCTCTACGATCTCGCCGCGGCCCTGCCGCTCACCGAGGGCGCCGAGACGCTGCTCCGGGTGCTCAAACGGCTCGGTTACCGCACTGCCGTGATTTCAGGAGGGTTTTCGGTCGCGGCGGAGGCGCTGCAGAAGCGGCTGGGGATCGATTTCGCCTGGAGCAACACGCTCGAGATCTCCCCGGACGGCAAGCTCACCGGGCGCGTCGTCGGTCCGATCGTCAACGCGCAGCGCAAGGCCGGTCTCCTCGAGGAGCTTTCGCGGCGAGAAGGCGTTCCGCTCGATCAGGTGATCGCGATCGGCGACGGCGCCAACGACCTCCTGATGCTGCAGAAGGCGGGCCACGGGATCGCCTTTCACGCCAAGCCCAAGCTGCGCGAGGCAGCGCACACCGCGATCAGCGCGATGGGGCTCGACGCGATCCTCTATCTGCTGGGCATCACCGGTCGCGACATCGCGTCGCTGGAGTCTTCGGAATGAGCCTCTCGAGACGGAAGCTGCTCGGAACTGCCGCGGTCGCGGCGGCTGCGGCGAAGGCGGCACGGGCCGCGCCGGCGGTGTCGCGGCCGGTCGCGGTCTCGTCGGCCAACGGCATGCGCGCGGTCGAGCGGGCGGTGAGAGGGATGAACGCCGGCGAGGACCCGCTCGACGCGGCGATCGCGGGCGTCAACATCGTCGAGGACGATCCGGCCGACATGACCGTCGGCTACGGCGGCGTGCCGAACGAGGAGGGCGTGGTCCAGCTCGACGCCTGCGTGATGCACGGGCCGACCGCTCGCGCCGGCGCGGTCGCGTCGCTGGAGGGCGTCAAAAACCCGAGTAAAGTCGCGAGGTTGGTGATGCAGACCACCGATCACATCCTGCTCGTCGGACCCGGCGCCCGCCACTTCGCGACGATGAACGGGTTTCCCGTCGAAAACCTCCTCACCGAAAAAGCGCGCAAGGTGTGGCTGTTCTGGAAGCAGAACCTCTCCGACAACGACAAGTGGCTGGAGCCGGATCCGGCCCATTACGATCCGGACGTCAAGGCGTTCATCGACGAGTTCGGCTGGGACGACCTGCGCCGGCCGAAGAGCGGCGGCACGATCCATCTGAGCGCGCTGAACGCGCGCGGCGACCTCGCCGGCTGCACGACGACCAGCGGACTCTTCTTCAAGATGCCGGGCCGCGTCGGAGACTCGCCGATCATCGGCGCCGGCTGCTTCACCGACAACGACGTCGGCAGCGCCGGCTCGACCGGCCGCGGCGAGGCCAACATCCTCGTCAGCGGCGGCCACCTGACGGTCGAATTCATGCGCCAGGGCAAGCACCCGCGCGACGCGTGCCTGATGACGCTCGAGCGGATCGCGCGGACGACGAAGGAAAGGCGGCTGTTGAACGCGCAGGGCCGGCCGAACTTCTCGATCGCGTTCTACGCGGTGAACAAGCAGGGCCAGTACGGCGGCGCGACGATGTACTCGCACGGCTCGACCGGCAAACGGCGGCAGTTCGCGGTGGCCGACGCGTCGGGCGCGCGCAAGGAGGATACGGTGTACCTGTTCGAGGGACGCGTCTGAGTCAGAACGTCCATCCCAGCGTCAACCCGAGTCAGCGCCTCCACGCCGAACGCCAATCGGTGCATCTCGCGAGGGTTACCCGGCACGACGGCGAGCAGCAGTGCGACCACTCATTTCCCCCCGCGCGTCGTCGCGCCCGGATCGGCGCCGAGGTGCGACGTATCGTTCCACAGCCGCAGGAACACGTCCTTTCCGGCGCGAAGCTCGATCAGATTGAGCGCGCACTCGTCCTGCGACCAGCGCGTCCGGTACGCGGCCACCGGTGCGCCGGTGACAGCGGCGCCGAGGATCCGGATCGTCGCCTTGTGCGAGACGGCGAGGGCAGGGCCGGGTCCGGCGGCGATCTGCTGCAGCGCTTTCAGGGCGCGTTCAGAGACCTGCGCTGCAGTCTCACCCCCGGGCGGCGCGGTAGTCGTCGGATCGGCCACCCACGCGTCGTAGCGCGCTGGGTCCTTGGCGCGCGCCTGGTCGGGAGAGAGTCCCTCCCAGCTTCCGTAGTCGATCTCGATCAGGCCAGGCAGGACGATCTGGTCGCAGCCGGGAGCGACGAGCTGGGCGGTCTGCCGCGTTCGGCCGAGTGGAGATCGGTAGACGGCGGCCCACCGGATCGACGCCAGCCGCTCGCCGAGCTTGCGCGCCTGGTCGCGGCCGTCGTCGGTGAGCGGCAGCTCGCGCTGGCCGTTGAACGAGTCGACCGCGCTCGAGGCCGTCTGGGCGTGCCTACACAGATACAGCAGCAACGAAGCGCTCCCGGACGTAGCGGACGGTGTCGGCGAGGGTTTCGACGGGGTCGCGCGGGCGGAACCCGAGCAGCCGCTCGGACTTGGTCGAGTCGATGAAGAACCAGCACTCGCCCATCTCGACGTCGGCGGCGGGCAGGTCCGGCTCGCGGCCTCGCTCGCGCGCGATCTTTTCCGCCAGGTGCGCCGCCGCAACTTTCAGCCGCGACGGCATGCGCAACAGCGGCGGCGGCTTGTGTGCGATGCGGCCGAGGCGCGCGAAGAACTCGTCGAAATCCCAGTTGGCCGCGCCCAGCAAGTGGCGCTCGCCGACGTTCCCGCGGGTCAGCGCCGCGACGAACGCCTGAGCGGCGTCGCGCACGTCGACGAACGAGATCCCGCCGCGCGGCATCACCGGGATGCGTCCCATCAGGAAGCGGAAGACGTCCTGCGTCGACGACATCCGCGCGTCTCCGGGCCCGAGCAGCAAAGACGGATTCAACACCACGACCGGAAGGCCGCTCTCCAGCGCGATCTTCTCCTCGTAGATCTTGGACAGGTAGTACGGCCAACGCCCGACGGTCTCGATCGGGTAGTCGTCCTCTTCGGTCGCGATTCGCCTCTCGCGCGAGACGCCGATCGTTCCCGACGAGCTGGCGAGGACGATCCGCTGCAGACCCGAAGCCGCCTTGAGGAGGTTGCGCGTGCCGTCGACGTGCAGCTCGTACATCTTGCGCGCGTCCTTCGGATCGCGACTGACCAGTCCGGCGAGGTGGTAGAGCCCCTCGCGTCCCTGCAACGCTTTAGTCACCGCTACAGTGTCGCGAACGTCGCCCTTGACGACCTCGACGTGAGGCAGCTTCACCTCCGAGCGCGCCAGCACCCGCACGTCGTGGCCGGCCTCGACCAGCATCGGCACCAGCGTCGAGCCGAGGAAGCCCGTCGCTCCGGTGACGAGCAGCTTCACGGTCTCGCTCCGCTCGCCGTGGACCCGCAAGGAGGCGCCTTCGGCGCATTTTGGAACGGGTTCACCGGTGCGATGCCTCGAGGAGGGTCCCCTGTTGGAGAACGCGCGGCGGCGGTGCGCCATCGCGCAGCGCCTCGACCGCGGCGCGGACGATCCGGGTCACTTCCTTGTGGGCGGCGGATCGCGACAGGCCCTTCGTCGCCTGCACCAGGTCGTCGTGGCGAAGCGGGGGGCCGATGCGCACCAGCAGCTTGCGTCGCTTGCGCGGGTCGGGGGCGAACGCGCCTTTCGGCATCGCGTCGTGCGTTCCCTCGAGATAGACCGGCAGGATGTCGGCGCCGGACGCGAAGCTCAGGTACGCGATCGCCGGCTTGAAATCCTGCAGCCGTCCGTCGGGCGAGCGCGTTCCCTCGGGGAAGATGAGCAGGTGATAACCGTACTCGAGCGTTCGCACCGCGGTCTGTAACGACTCCTTGAGGCCGCCGCGCCGCTCGATCGGGACCAGGTTGGTGAAATTTCCGAACCAGGCCCGCTTCCACGGGTTGTCGAAGAAGTAGTCGCGCGCCGCCAGCGAGGCGAGCTTTCGACCCTCCTCGGCGAGCGCGATCTTGACCAGTCCGACGTCGAGGTGGCTGGCGTGATTGGCGGCGACGAGGAACGGCGCGTGGCGCGGGACGTTCGTCTGCCCTTTGACCTCGATGTCGAAGACGCGGCCGTAGAGGGCGCGCTGGAAGAAATCGATCGCCGCCCGGCCGGCGGCTGCGACCGGCTGCGGCACCGGGATCTCGGGCTCGCCGTCCTCTTCGAGCGGGGCCCGCTCGAAGTCCGTCTTCTGCAGCGCGCGCGAGAGATCGCCGGCAGTGATCAGCGACGCGTATTCCGATTCCGGCGGCGCCTTCACGCCTGCTTTCTCGAGGGCCGCGGTCAGCTCCGCGACCAGCAGCGAATCGAATCCCAGGTCGGCCGCGAGCCGGGCCTGCCCGTTCACGCTCCCGCGCGGTTTCTGCGAAAGCTCGGCGAGAAGATCGAACAGCCACGCGTCGCTGCCGGCCGGCTCGATCGACGAGATCGCCGCCGCCGTCGCCTTCTCCAGCCGCTGCAGTTCGGCGACGACGAGCGGCCGCTTCACCTTCCGCGTCGCCGTCTTCGGCAGGTCGGAGTCCCAGAAGTGCAGGATCTTGACCCGCTTCCACATCGGCAGGTCGGCGGAGACGTCGGCGAAATGCTTCTCGATCCGCGCCTTCGCTTCGGCATCGCGCGGGTCCTGCGGCACGCACAGGCAGGCGACGCGCTCGCGGCCCTTGGCGTCCGGCAGGCCGACGATCGAGAGCTCCTTGATCGCCGGCGACGCGCCGTACAGCTCCTCGAGCTCGTCGGGATAGACGTTCTTTCCGCTGGCATCGAGGATCAGGTCCTTCTTGCGGCCGACCAGCGCCAGGTGGCCGTCTTCGGTGAGCTTTCCCAGGTCGCCGGTGCGGAGCCAGCCGTCGGACAGGACCGCCTTCGTCGCCTGCGGATCGTCGAGGTACCCCGCCATCACGTTGGGACCCTTGGCCAGCACTTCGCCGACGCCCTCCGCGTCCGGATCGGCGATGCGAATTTCGACGCCCGGCAGCGGCGGCCCGACCGTCCCGGCGCGCAGCCTGTTCTCCGGCATCGTCACCGCCAGCACCGGCGCTGCTTCCGTGAGACCGTAACCTTCGGTCAGATCGAACCCGAGCTCGTGGAACGCCTTCTGCACCTCTTCCGGCAGGGCGCTTCCGCCCGAGACCAGCAGCCGCAGCCGCCCGCCGAATCGATTGTGGATCGGCCAGAAGAGCAGCTTGCCGACGTTGAACGAAGTCCGGTTGCGCAGCTCGCCGTGCAGCGCCATCGCCGCCTGGATCGCGGCCTGCACCGCCCGCGGCCGCGAGGCGATCTCCTGCGTGAGGCGGCGATGAAGCAGCTGCCAGAGCGCGGGTACGCCGATCATCGCGTGCACCCGTCCGGAGTTGAATGCCTCCGACAGCCGCTCCGCGGTCAGCTCGTCGAGATAGGTGATCTCGGCGCCGAGCATGAGCGGCGTCAAAAGTCCGCAGGAAAACTCGAACGTGTGGTGCAGCGGCAGCACGCTCAGCACGCCCTCGCCGACGCGCAGATCGAAGAGGCCCGCGACCTTCGCGGTCAGCGACGCGAAGTTGCGGTGGGTCAGCATCACGCCCTTCGGCTTGCCGGTGGTGCCGCTGGTGAAGAGGATCGACGCGACTTCGTCGGGCGCCGCGCTCTTGCGCAGCGGCGGAAGACCGGCCGCAGCGGAGCCGCGCAGCAGCTCGGGAAACTGCAGGGTCCGGACACCGGGAACGTGGCCGAGCTTTTCCGCCATCCTCGGGCTCGCGACCAGCACCCCCGCGTGCGCCGCGCCGGCGCAGTTCTGCACTTCGGGCAGCGAGAGGTTCTGGTCGAGCGGGGCGGCGGCCGCGCCCGCCTTGAGGATGCCGAAGTACGCCATCGCCCACTCGGGGCGGTTCTCCGACATCAACAGGACGCGGTCGCCGGGCTTGATGCCGGCGGCCTGCAGCGCCCGTGCGGCGCGATCGGAGAAATGTGCCAGCTCGTCGTAGGTGACCCGATCGTCCCGCGTCCGGGCGAGCTGTGGCGCGTCGTCCTCGCCGGCGTAGAACCGAAGCGCGACGCGCGGCCCGAATGCATGCACCGCGCCCGCGAGCAGCGCGAGCAGGTCCTTCGGCTGCGCGATCTCGCGCCGCAGCGCCTTGCTCTCTTCCTCGAGACCGGGAAAGACCCATTCCTCGAGGCCAGCCATGTGGACCTCGAGCCAATAGTTGCGCCAGTCGATCGTCTCCGGGTCCCAGGGGAGCTTTCGCCGATCCTCTTCCGACAGCCGCGCCCACAACGCCCGGGTGTGCGCGCACTGGAAGATGAACCGCTCGGCAGCGACGAAGGGGAGGAAGAGCTCCCACGTCATCTCGACCTGCGCGAGCTGCCGATCGACGCCCTCCAGCGCCTGGTCCGCGCGGGCGAGCAGCGCCGTCCCCACCGGCGTGCCCCACTTCAGGCCGCGTTCCTCGATCAGCTTGCGCAGGCCCTTCGCTGCCGCCCGGAACAGCGGCGCGCTGGAGGCCTTGTACAGCTCCGCGGACGCCGGATACGGCTCGAGCCAGGAATCGAGCCAGTTCTGGAACGCGCTCTTTTCCTTGCGATCGCGAAAATACCGGCGCTTGTACAACGCGACCAGCTCGACCGCCCGGCGTACGTAGAACGGATTCACGTCGCCCGAGGCGAGCTGGTAGACGCGCTCGTCGAGCCGATTCGCGCAGGCTGCGCCGGCGACGCCGAGGATGCCCGCGCAGACGAGGTCGACGGGGATCAGGTCGAGGACCAGCTTGTGCCCGGCCGGAAAAACGCGCTGACCCTTGAGGCCCATGAACGCGAGCGGCGCGCTGGTCGTGAAGCCCTCGTTCCACCCCGGGAACGGAAAGCGCAGCGCGCTCTCGACGATGGCCGGCCGCACCAGCGCATACCTGCAGCCGCTCGCCGCGATGGCCTGCTCGCCCATCGCCTTGGTGTAGGTGTAGGTGTTCGGCCAGCCCCAGGCCTGGGCGCGATCCATGCCCGCCTGCACCAGCTGGGCGCCGAGCCACAGCTTGCGCTCGCGTCCGGCCGCGAGCCGCAGCGCCTTCTCGTCGTCGGGATCGCGGCCCTCTTCCTGCAGACGCTTGACGGCGGAGGCGCGGAACCGGGCGGCGAGCGCGTGATCGTCGGCCTGCGCGCGCAGCCGCGCGACGATCGCGTCGACGTCCTTCAACTCGGTCTCGACCGAGAACGGAGCTCCCTCGAGATCCTTCGGGTAGTGGCCGATCAGCGGCTCGTCCTCGAACACCGGTCCGCGCCGCGCGCCGGCGACGAAGCAGGTCGAGATGTGCAGCAGCGTCGCGCCGGTCTTCCTGCACAGCTCGGCGGCGTTGCGCGCCCCCTCGGTGTTGACCGAGACCGCGATCTCCAGCGACGGGTTGAAGCTGACGAGGCCGGCGGAGTTGATCACGCAGGCGAGCTTGCCGGTCAGCCCGGCCACCTGCTCGGCGGAGAGGCCGAGCATCGGGTCGGTCACGTCGCCGGCGAGCGGGACGCACTTTTCCCGGACCAGATTCGGGTCGAGCGACCGGAACGGCGGCGTCGTCGCGACCTTCTGGAAGAAGCGGTCCTCGGCGGTGCCGCCGGCGCGCGGTCGCACCAGCACGTACACCCTGCCGATCTGCGGATACCGATCGAGCAGCATCGTCAGCGCGACCTTGCCGAGAAAACCGGTCACGCCGCTGATCAGGATCTCGCGGCCGGCGAACGCCTTCGCGAGGTCGATCGGCTCGCGAAGCGCTTCCATCTTACGGATGTTCCTTCGCCGCCACCGAAGGCTTCGCTGCCGAAGCGCCGCCCTGTTCGGGGAGGAGCCTCGCGCCCTCGTCGGCGCTCAAGGCGACGTCGGTCATCACCATCGGCGGATGGTGCATCAGCGTGATGTTGGCGTTGCGCCCCTGGCGGCCGCGGGCCAGATCGATCGCTTCGGCGAGCGTGTCGGCGCGCTCCCAGCCGAGCAGCAGCGGGACATGGGTGTTTTCGGTGCCGACGGCGATGATCTGGCCGAGATGCTGCCGGCCGTTCTCGCCCCAGTACCACATGTAGAAAGGATGGGCGCCGTGGTACGCGTTGCCCTTCCGGTAGAGGTGCACGTACGACGGGTTCTGCGCGAACTCCTTCTCGTACTTCCTGTGCAGCTCGAGCGCGTCGGTCGTCTCGGGCAGCAAGCGATGGAAGAACTCGATGTAACTCGGATGCTGCACCGGGTCGAACTCGTCCATGCACGGGTGCGTGACGATCAGCGTGCCGCCCTTCTTGATCAGGGGCACGCCGCGATTCATGTTGAAGAAGTACCCGCAGGCCATCACCTGGACGAGCAGGGGGTTGAGGACCGCGTTCACGTTGTACGGGCTGATGTAGGGGATGCCCGCGATCAGGATGTCGGCTTGCCCGCGCACCTTGACGAACAGCTGCCGGCGGCAGGCTTGCAGGATCTTCTCGTGCGCCAGCTCGGTGCGCCCCGCGGCGCAGGCGATCAAGCCGTACGCCGCCGGCACTTTGTGAAAGATGTTCTGCCGCACGCCGCGCGGCGTCTTCGACAGCGTCCAGCGCAGCCCTTCGAGCGCGAGGCGATCGAGATCGGTGAAATCCTCCTCTCGCTTGCCGAGAAAGGCCATCGGCCCGTCGAACATCTTGTTGTTGAGCGCGGTCTCGATGTGGAAGACGTTCACGTGCCGGTCGATCACCCGGCCGATGCGATCGACCGACGAATGGAGCTCCGAGTGCTTGGGCTCCATGTACGACTTGCTTTCACGGATCGCGTGCGGGTTGTGGTGCGCGCGAAGGCCGAGGTAATCGGTGAGGCCGGTTCCGACCGATTTGTGCCCGCCGTCCATCGGGACGAAATTGACGTTGAGATAGATGACCAGATCGGCTTCGGTCGCCTTGCGAGAGATGCGGACCTTCTCGCCGGTCTCGGTGACCCCGATCTCGACGATGCCGCCCGGCTCCTCGGCGTCGTGGTTGGTGTACTTCTCGGGGTAGTACTGCTCGAAGATGCGCGCCCCGACCATCCGCTTCATCTCGGCTTCGGTCATCCGCCGGTGCAGCGCGTTGGCGATCAGGAGGTGAACGTCGTCGACGCCCGAGTCGGCGAGCAGCTGCAGGACGATCTCGAGCATCATCTGCCGCACGTCCGGGGTGCGCATCGGCGG
>JAIVGS010000009.1 GCA_020201435.1 Myxococcales bacterium | reverse complement strand
GCCGTAGACCACGCCGGCGCCGATGCCGGCGAGCGCGTAGGCGAGGTACAACGTGGTCAGCGACTCGGCTTTTCCGCTCAGGAACCAGCCGAGGCCGGCCACGATGCCGGCGGCGAGGACGAGGAGGCGCGGACCGAATCGATCGACCAGGTACCCCTCGAACGGCACCAGCCACGTCTCGAGCAGCACGAAGACGGTGAAGGTGATCTGGATGAGCGAAGCGTCGACGCCGAAATGCTTCTGCAGCGGCGGGACGAACAGCGTCCACCCGTACTGGAAGTTCGCCACCGCGATCATGCTGACGATGCTGCAGAAGAGAATCAGCCAGCGGTTGTCCCGCAGGCGGTGAAGCTCGGCATGCTCGCCGTTGTTGTTCGCCATGACTTCCCCCTGTCAGACTGGCGGTGCGTCGTTGTCGACCTCTTTCGCGATCGGGATCACCCCGGGGACTACCCACTTCTTCCACGTCTCGTCAACCTTGGCCTGGAAGTAGTCGATGTCGTCGTCGGTGAAGTGGGCGAAGCGGCCCTGCTTGAGCAGGTAGTCGCGGACGGGGCGCCGCTTGAAGCGGTTGTCGGCGATGTCGCGGGTCTTGCCGATCAACGCGAGCTTGCCGTCCTCGACCTGCCAGAGCGGCCAGATGCCGGTCTCGACCGCGATCTCCCCCAGCTCGTGCGAGAGCATCGGGTCGTAGTCCCAGCCCTTGGGGCACGGGTCGAGCGAGTGGATGAACGTCGGCCCGCCGATGCTCAACGCGCGCCGGACGGCGTTCATCGCCAGCACCGGGTACGACATGCAGACCGTCGATACGAACCGGCAGGTCGGGTGCCCGGCCGCCATCATCGCCGCGAAGTTCTTCTTCCAGCGGTGATGCATGATCCGCTTCTTGGTCCCGGGCGGGCTGAACGTGGTGTGCGCGCCGTACGGCGTCGACCCGGACAACTGGATGTCCGTGTTGGCGTACGACTCGTTGTCGTACATCAGGATCAGGCAGTTGTACTCGGGGTGCGTGAGCGTCGCCGAGATGCCCGAGACGCCCATGTCGGCCCCGCCGCCGTCGCCGCAGAAGGCGATGATGTTGATCGGCTCGTCCTTGATCTTCTTCTTGCGGATCAAGGCGCGAACCGCGGCGCTCGCGCCGAGCGCCGCCGATCCGCTCGAGCCGAGCTGGGTGTGCATCCAGGGGACGACCCAGGGCGTGCTGTAGTACGTCGTATTCGCGACGTACATGCAGCCGGTCGAGCCGAGGACGATGGTGCGCGGCCCGGCCGCTTTCACCATCAGCTTCATCACCAGCGCCGACTCGCAGCCCTGGCAGGTCCGATGGCCGGAGGTGAAGTACTCCTCGAGCGGCAGCTTCTTGACGCCTTTGAAGGGGTCGAGCTTCTGCGGAGTCTTGAGGTGCGTCAGCTCGGCCAGCTCTCTGTCTGAAACAGCCATGTTCGTGTCTCCTTTACTCTCGCAGGCCGATCCACTGCGTGGGGGGCTGCCGCTTTCCTTCCGCGGCGGCGCTGATGATTTCGCTCATGCGGCGAACGTCGGGGACGGTCACTTCGCGGCCGCCGAGGCCGGCGATGAAGCCGATCACGGGCTGCTGCGCGCCCGCGCCGTACATCGCGGCGCGCACCTCGGTCGCCAGCACGCCGCTCGAGTACGGCGCGCCGAGCGAGAAGTCGCGGTCGATGACGCCGACCGCCTTGAAGCGGCCCAGGCTCTTCGCCAGCTCTTCGGCGGCGAACGGACGGAACCACCGCATCCGGACGAAGCCGACCTTCTTTCCCTCGGCGCGCAGCTGCCGGATGGTCACCTTCACCGGCATCGACAAGGTGCCCATGCCGACCAGCACGATGTCCGCGTCGTCGGTCATGTACTCCTCGAAGAACGGATTGCCGTAGCTGCGCCCGAAGATCTTCTCGAAGCTCGCGTACGCTTCGCGGATGACCTGCGGCGACCGCTCCATCGCGGCCGCCGTCTGCCGCCGGATCTCCATCAGCCAGTCCTCGTTGGCCTGCGGCGCGACGGTGATCGGGTTGTCGGGGTGCAGCAGCAGATCGCCGCGATCGTAGGCGGGCAGGAACTGCTTCACCTTGGCCTGATCGGGCACCTTGACGATGCCCTGCGAGTGGGTGAGGAACGCGCCGTCGCAGCTGATCGCGCAGGGTAGGAAGACCCGGCGATCCTCGGCGACCCGGTAGGCGATCAGCGCGGTATCGAGCGCCTCCTGCGCGGTGTCGACCCAGACCAGTTGCCACCCGAGGTCGCGCACTGCCAGGGCGTCGTTGTGCTCGACGCCGAACGCGCCGGGATCGTCGAGCGCGCGGTTGCCCACCATCGCCACCACCGGAATGCGCAGCGCGGGAGTGACGGTGAGCGCTTCCATCGCGTACATCCAGCCGACGCCGGAAGAACCGGTGAAGACGCGCGCGCCGCACGCGCACGCATGTTTCACCACCTCGAACTGCGAGTGCTCACCTTCGGCGACGATGTACTCGCAGTCCATCTCGCCGTTGGCCACCAGCTTCGACACGTACTGCATCACCGTGTCGTACGGGCGGATGGGGTACGCGGTGATGACGTCGACGTCGGCCAGCTGGCAGGCGATCGCGATCGCCTCGCTGCCGGTGATCAGCGACGTCTTCTCGGTTGCGGCCTCTCGTGCGGGCGGGGTTGCGATTGCCTCAGCCATGGCTCACCTCCTGCTTGATCTGCTCTTCGTATTGCCCGCGGTAGCGGAAGCCGTGCGAGCGGTCGGGGCGGTTCTCGATCACGGTCACCAGCCAGCTCTTGTAGGCCGGCGCGTCCTTGCGGAACGCCTGCCACTGGCTGGCGTTGTCGGTGAACGCGGTCTCGTTCACCATCGTGATGCACTTCTCGACCGGACAGATGGCCTCGCACACGCCGCATCCGCAGCAGGCCGCCATGTTCGCGTCGTAGAGCTTTTCCGGCGTGACGTCGAAGCACGAATCGGGGCAGGCGATCCAGCAGAGCTCGCACTTGATGCACTTCTCGAAGTCGACCACCGGCCGCATCGTCCGGGTCAAATACTTCTTGAAGGTCGGGTTGCGCTCGGGCTGGAAGCCGCCGACCTCGCCGGTCACCGGGTCCTTGATCGCCGCGCCCGCCGGGATCCCGGGGATCGCGATACCCTCGCGCATCTCGGTCCACTTCGGCATCTCGAACGTGTAGGGCACCTCGGTGTTGCCCTCGCCGGCCGCCACGCCGACCGTCGAGGTCCGATCGAATTGCTTCTGCGCCGAGACCGCCAGCAGCTCTCCGGTCTTCGGGTTCTCCTCCTTGAGCGTCTCCTGCAAGGAGCCGAGGCTGAAGAGCTCGGGCAACACCCGCGCGACCGCGCCGAGGATGCGGGCGTCGGTGTGGTCGTCCTTGTAGACCCACAGGCCGGAGAAGCTCGCCGCCGCCTTGATGATCGCGAGCTTGTACGGCGTGTCCTTGCGGTGCGACATCTCGATCAGCCGCTCCGGCGTCTCCAGCGAGGTGACGATCAGCGTGCCGCCCGGCTTGGTCAGCCGGTTGATCGGCTGCAGCCCGTACCAGGCCCAGGATTCGACCCCCTTGCAGAGCGTGTCGTCGACGCAGATGGTGACGTCGACCTCCTTCGGCTCGTACTTCGCCATCCCCTCCTCGAGGGTCACCTCGTCGTCGCCGACGATCGCGAACGCCTTCGCCGGGATGCCGTTGCGCTCGGGGCTGTCGCCGTAGCGTCCGAAGGAGATGCCGTGCTTGCCGTCGCGGTGGGCGGCCAGCACGATCGCGCGGGTGATGTTCTTGGCGAGCGTCTTCTGGAAGATGCCCCGATAGACGACTTCGACCGCATACAGACGTCCCATGCTGCCTCCGGTTCAGAGTTGACGCATCACGATCGCTTGCACTTCGTTCAGGTGGCGGCGGACGGCCGCCTCGGCGGCCGCTCCGTCGCGCTTTCGGATCGCGCGCAGGATGCGCAGGTGGCCCTCGTACGATTTCTGCAGACGGCCCGGCGACTGCAGCGACCGGGCGCGGCTGTCGCGCAGCAGATCCATCAGCACGTCCATCACCCGCAGGACCACCGTGTTGCGGGCGGCGTGCATCAGCGCGGCGTGGAATTCGGAGTCCTCGGCGATGGTCGGCTCGCCGCGCCGCACCTTCTCGCTCTGCCGCTCGAGGATCTCTTCCAACCGCGCGATCTCCTCGCGAGTCGCGTTCTTCGCCGCCCGGGCCGCCACCGCCGGCTCGATCATCATCCGGACCTCGAGCAGCTCGGCCACCATCTCGCGTTTGCGGAGCAGCGCGCTGGCGAGCGGGACCACCAGCGCGTCGCTGTCGAGATCGCGGATCACGTTGCCGGCGCCGTGTCGCGATTCGACGATGCCCATCACTTCCAGGGTGCGGATCGCGTCCCGCAGCGAGCTGCGGCCGACGCCGAACTGCGCCGCCAGCTCGCGCTCGGACGGCAGCCGATCGCCGGGCTTGAGCACGCCCTTCGCGACCAGGCTCTGGATCTGCTCGGCGACCTGCTCGTAGCGCCGGCCCTTGCGCACCGCGCGGAAGAGGGCGTTCTTGCGGGCCGTGCTGTTCACTGGTGGACTCTCCGGATGATCAGGTCATCAGACCACTTTCGAACGGGCGCGAACAATCGCGCCGAGGCGATGGCCGTGTCAAGCCCCTTTCGCGGCGGGCGCTTGCACACTTGCCCTCCCTGGGACACAACCGATGGATGCGACGGCGCGTTTTCGTCATCGGTGGTGAATACAGCGCGAACCCGAAGCACCTCGTCGTCGAACGGCGGCGCCGGGAGTTCTTCGTGCAGCCGCGCCCCGAGCCGACCCGGGAGGAAGTGGCCCGCTGCTTCTTCCGCTTTCCCAACCGCGGCGACGAGGGGCGCACCCGCGCCGCCGACTGGGAGAAGGCGTTCGGCATCGCCGAGCCGGTCGGCCTGACCGATCTCTTCGCCTCGGCGGCGCATCGCGCCCTCACCTCGCTGCACGCGCTGGTCGGCGGCGACTACCGCCGCACCCGCGATTCGATCACCGATCTCTTCGTCACCTCGATGCCCGGGCTGGAAGCGAGCGACGCGCTCAACATCGGGCTGGTGCCGCAGGCGCTCCGGGCGCTGCTCGGCCTCCCGCCGCGGGCGCGGGCGCAGTTCATCGTCGGCACTTCCGATTCCGGCGCCTGGACGTTCGCGCAGGCGGTCCGGACCGCGCGCAACTCCGAGCGGCCGGCGACGGTGCTGGTCGTCGCCGGACAGATCATCCCCGCCGGCTACGTCTCGCAGTACCAGATCCGCACCGTCCTCGGCGAAGACGACCAGGCCCGCGGGCTCGACATGCTCGCGGTCGGCGATCTGGTGATGGACGTCTTCCGCCGCAACCTGGGACTGGGGCACGACGAGTTGGAGCTGTTCCTCGCCCGCGTCTCGGCGCGCAAGCACCAGACCGGCACCCATTATCCGGCGGGAATCAACTCCGGAAAGCCGTTCCGGCGGGACGCCCGCCGCACGCCGTATTTCGACGCGGGCGACATCGCGGTGCCGTGCTGCGGGGCGGCGGCGACGATCGTCACCAGCGACGAGGCGCTGGTGGAAGCGATCGCCGCGGTGCGCACGCCGCGCTTCCGCACCGCGCCGGTCACCGAAGTGCTCGGCGTCGGCGAGGGGTCGAGCAACCAGAACCTCTTGCAGCGCAAGTCGCCGCTGCTCTTCGGCACCGCCGTGCGCGACGCGCTGGCCGACCTCGCCGACGACGCCAGCCTGCCGATGTCGACCTTCGGGTCCTGCGCGTTCGGCGTGGTCCACGACGCGTTTCCCTCGATCGAGCTCTCGTTCCTGCTCGGCATCGGCCTCGGCTGGGACCGCGCGCAGGAGCGGATGGCCGAGGGCTGGTCGAACCCCGTCGGCGGCCTGCTCAGCTTCGGCCACGCGCTCGGCGCATCGGGCCTGGTGCAGGTCAACAAGGCGCATCACCTGTTCTGCGTCGATTCGCGGTACCTGGTCGAGCAGGCCGGCAAGAGACGGCAAGGATTTCGCGAAGACGGCGCGCTGGCCTTCACCACCTCGGTAGGCGGGCCCCTCTCGCACATCGTCGGCGTGCTGCTGCGCGGGGGGTACCAGGAGATCAAGCAGGCGCGCCGATCGGGCAACGGCGAGCGGATGCCTTTGAGCGCCGAGTGGCGCGCGAAGCGGTACCAGATGCGCAATGTGTTGCCCTCCTATCTGCGGGGACAGAAAGACGCGTGGCTGGTGGAGGGCACCACCTACGTCAGCATCCGCAGCTGCCTGCGGGCGCTCAAGCCCGACGACATCGGCCGGCTCACGTTCGACGGCATCGAGGAGCTGGTCGTCGCCGAACGGCTGCATGAGCTGCGCCACCGGCTGCGGACGGTGATCGCCATCGTGCAGCAGGAGACCGACCGGCTGGCGTCGATGTTCGACGTCTTCCGGCTGCTGACCGACGAAGTGCGGGAGATCGCCGCCGAATATCGCACCCGCGGCCTGCTCACGCCGAAGGCGATGGCGATCGGCGACGACAAGGTCGCCGCGCTGCTCAAGGAGTGCTTGCGCGCGCCGCTGGTGATCCTCTGCCGGCCGACCGCCGACGGCGCGAGCCGCGAGCTGCGCTTCCTCCCGCAGGGCGCCGCGACCATCCAGGCGCTCGACCGGGCCGACCTCGCCAATCCCGATTGCACGCCGCTCCCGGCGGCGCCCGAGCAGCTGCCGTTCTGGAACGCGCGCGCCTCACGGCCGCCGGCCCCGGCGCCGGAAGCGGACGGCGATGCGCCGGCGGCCATCGTCGACGCGCTCGTCGCCCGGTCGGGCGGGCCGAAGACGGCCGCCGAGCTCGAGCTTCTGCGGCTGTGGTTCGCGCCCGACCCGCCCCGCGCGTTGCTCGAGCGCGCCTTGCGCGGGGCCGGCGCCAAAGGCGTCGACGCTCCGCCGCGCGTCCGCGCCGTGTTCTACGTCGGCGAGATCGCCGACGCCGGCATCCTCGTCGACGCCGAGGCCGCCCACGAGCTGCTCGGCTCGGTGGCGCGGGAAGCCCGCGCGTATCTCGAAGCCTACGAATCGAACGTGGTGCAGATCGGGCCGATGCTGCTCGCGGTCGCCTTCGAGCGGCCGCCGTTCCGCGCCGAAGGCGTCGAGCCGCTGCTCTCCGCCGCCCGATTCGCGCTCGAAGTCGCGCGCGGCGCGCAGGAGCGCGGCATCTCGCTCCGGGGCGCGGCCTGCTCGGGCGACGGCTCGGTCTTCGACGACGTCAGCGGGCATCCCGCGGTCGCCTCCGACGCGGCCCACTGCGCGGCCGATCTGCTCGCCGCCCTCCGATCGCGCTCGCCGCAGCGATCGGCGTTCGCATTGATCGGCGCCTCGCCGCTCCTGATCCAGCTCCTCGGCCAGCGCTTGTCCGGGTGGGAAAAAGCGGGGGATGGACCCCAGGGTGCGACGGTGTGGGTGGCCGCCTCCTGACGAACTTTTGTTCGTCCGGCAGCGGTTGCGGATATGCTGATGCCGATGCCTTTCCTTTTGTTTGCGCTCGCAATCGCCGCGCCGATCCGGGCGCAGGCCGCACGATCGATCGGTCCGTTCGAGGACGAGATGGTCGCCGCCCCGGTCCCCGATGACGAGGACGAGGGCGACGAAGCCGACGACGGTGAAGAAGAAGTCGCCGAGCCCGGCGTCACCGGCCCCGAGATCAAGTACTCCGCCGATCTCCCGGACGACGAGCTGGAGCGCCGCTGGAAGGACGATCTCCAATCTTTGGGCAGCATCTCGGTCGGGTTCGCCGACCAGGGGCGTTTGATCAACGCCGCGAGGATGCCGCTCGACGACGCCTGGATCCTCGAACGGCCGTCGCTCGCGTACGGGACGAAGGAAGCGGTCGACGCACTGATCAACGCGTTCCACGCGGTGCGCAAGCAATTTCCCTCGTCGGCCCCGGCACGCCTGAGCCACATCGGCAACCAGGACGGCGGGTATCTGCGCCCGCACCATTCGCACCAGTCGGGCCGCGACGCGGACATCGGCTTCTTCTACCGGAACGACCGCGTCCCGGGCCGCGGCGTCCGGCGCGATCGGCTGATGGACCCCGCGCGCAACTGGGCGCTGATCCGGACGCTGATCACCGGGTCCGACGTGCAGGTGATCCTCGTCGACAAGGGCATCCAGAAGGTGCTGCGCGACTGGGCGCTCGCGAACGGGGAGGATCGCGATTTCATCGATCGCGTCTTCGCCAAGGGCCATCACGCGCTGATCCAGCACGCCCGCCATCACAAGGATCACTTCCACGTCCGGTTCTACGCGCCGCGATCGCAGGAGCTCGGGCGGCGCGTGCAGCCGCTGCTCGCGCAGCGGCCCGAGCAAAATCTCGTCATGCACAAGGTCAGGCAGGGCCAGACGCTCGGCCACATCGCGCGCGCGTACGACACGACGATCAAGGCGATTCAGATCGCGAACCACATGCGCGGGAGCTTCTTGCATCTCGGCCAGCAGCTGCGGATCCCGCTGCGCAAGCCGTGCACCCACTGCCCGCTGCCGCCGCCGGTGGTCGTACCGCCGCGCTGCCTGCCGGCCTCGGCGGTCGCAAGCGCGTCCAGTCAGTAGGGCTTCTGGCCGACGACGTTTCCCGGCGGCTCGTAGTCGCAGACCCAGAAGTCCCAGGTTGAAATCCCCGCGAACGGCGAGTTGCGGTTGCAGGTCGCGTGCGCGCAGCCGGCGCGCGTCGTGTCGCGCCAGACGAGCTGCGTGTAATGACCGCACTCCTTGCCCGAAGCGCACGAGTTGTTCGCCAGGTCGTAGTCCGCGGCCTCGCCCGCCCAGGCGTCGACGACGCCCTGCAACGACCAGCTTCCCGAGGGCCCGTTGGCCGCGATGTTCTCGCCGCGCAGGCCGCGGTTCTGGTTGTGCTGATAGGTGCAGTTCTGCGCCCACGCCAGCGCGACGGCAGCCGCGTCCGCCGACCAGGTCAGCGGCGTCAGCGGCGGCGACGGAACCGGCCGCGCGTTCTGCCGGACGGCGTTCTGCGCATCGAGCCACGCCAGAGCCTCCATCGTCGGCGGCGCCGTCACCGGAACTTCCTGCATGGCCGGCTCGCAGGCGAGCATGCAGGCGAGCGGCAGCAGCCAGCGCATGCCTGCAAGATAGGGCGTCGCCATCTTCCAGACATGAGAGCGCTGGGTCGCGGACTCCTGATCATCGTCGGACTGATCGTCGTCGCGCTGGTCGCCGTCTATTTCAACCTCGCCCGGATCGTGAAGCGCGAGGTGCAGAAGGAAGGCACCCGCTCGATGCGGCTCGAGACCACGCTCGATCGCGCGCGCATCGCGCTGTTCGGCGGGAACGTCGATCTGCACGATCTCGCGATCGCCTCGCCGCGCGGTTTTTCCGCGCCGAAGATGTTCCAGATCGGCGACATCGCCGTCGCGGTGACGTACGGCGAGCTGCGCAAGCATCCGATCCACGTCGCGTCGCTGAAGATCGAGAAGCCGAAGCTGGTCATCGAGCAGTCCGGCGGCGCGATCAACTTCCGCAAGGCGATGGAGCTGATGCCGGCAGGCGACCCGAACAAGCCGCCGATGAAGCTGGTGATCGATCACATCGAGGTCAAAGACGCGCAGGTGATCATCCGGCCGGGGCTGCCGGGCGTACAGGACGAGATCGACGTCGCCGTGCCGGAGCTGGCGATGAAGGACGTCGGCCGCGGCGCCGGCGCGAAGAACGGCGCCGCGATCAAGGACGTGGCGATGCAGGTGATGACCGCGCTCGCCGAGAAAGCCGCCCAGTCCGACAAGCTGCCGGTGCAGCTCAAAGCGCTCCTCCACCTCAATTCGGCGAGCATCGTGAGCAAGCTGGGGACCGACGCGATCAAGAACGCCGCCGATCAGGTCCCCGCCGCCAAGGCGCTCGAGGGCCTGCTCCCTGCAGGCCGCTCGCCCAAGAAGCGCTGATTATTTCGCGGCCTCGTCGATCAGCGACTTGACGTTGGCGTAGGAGATGGCGCCGCCCGCGACGGTGGAAGCGCCGACGCCGGTCGGGAGCCAGAGGAAGTCCGGGTGCGCCTGCTTGCTCTCGCCCACCCACTCGCCGCCGACGATGCGGCCGTTGCCGTCGAGCTCGAGGACGTACTCGTAGGAGTCGGTCTGGGTGAAGTCGTCGATGTGCGGGGTCATGTAGCCGTCGGCTGCCGGCGATTCCTCGCTGATGTACTGCACGTCGGCGCGGACGTAGACGAGCTTCTTCGCCTTGGCATTGAAGACGTACGCGGACGGTACGCTGCCGCCCACGCCGATGCTGACCTTCACGCTGGCGGCGGTGTAGCCGTGGACGCCGACGAACAGCGTCGTCTGGCCGGCGGGGACGACCCCCGAGCAATCCTCGGTCGACCCGTCGGTGTACGGACGGCACGCGTACGAGCCCGACGTCGGGGCCGAGCCGAACCGCACGAACAGGTCGGCGTCGCCGCTGCCGGTCATCTGCACCTGCCACGACTGGCCCGCGGCAACCGCGAAGCTGCCGAGCTGGACCCAGGCGCCCTTGGCCGGCGCGGCGGTCTTCGTCGTCACCGTGCCGCCCTCGATGCCGACGCCGATCAGCCGGTTCGCTTCCTGCGCGCTGACGACGCGCTTCTCGAGCACCTTGTATCCGCGCAGCGGCTGGTTCCAGACCTCGGCGTCCTCGGTGCGATCCTCGGCGAACGCCTTGCCCATCTTGCCGAGGTAGTTGGCGAGCAGCACGTGGTACGTGCCGGCGTTCGAATCGCGGCAGGCCTCGTCGCTCGGGCGGCCGTACTTGTCGAACTCCATCCCGCTGGCGCGGCCGGTGTCGCAGCGCAGGGAGACGAACCTGGAGGTGGTGCGGTCGTGCGCCAGCGACGCCAAGGCCTTGAGATCGTTGACTTTAAAGGTCACCCCGTTGCGCGTGACCGCGTGCTTGGGCTCGGGCATCAGGATCGACGCGGGCGTCCAGCCGTGGCAGATGCCCCACCAGGTCGGGATGCAGCGGCCGCCGGTCTGCCCGGTACGCTTCGCGCAGATCTCGCCGTCGGCCGAGCTGCACTGGCTGTTCGCGGTGCAGCTCTTCGCCCCGGCGACCGAGTCGATGCCGTGGTACTTCGAGACCATGTCCTCGAGGTTGTGTCCGCCGAAGGCCTTCTCGTACTTCTTGGCCGGCGAGTCGCTCGAGGCGCCCGCCCAGCGGTAGTTGATGTTGTCGTTCGCCGTCGGCCAGTAGCTGCCGGTCCAGGGGATCACCTTGGCCTGACCCTGCGCGGGCAGCGCGTCGAGCTTGTACTCGAGGCCGCTCGAGAACAGCGCGGGGTTGCCGGCGGCCGACCACGCTTCGTCGTCCTCGCTGGCGGAGTTGTCGATGGCGCCGCCGCAAGCGGCCGCGAAGAGGGCGATGACGATGAGCTTGTTCATGGTGCCCGGGCGTTGAGCAAAGGCCGGGCCAAAGGTCTTATAGAAGGAAGGCGGGGCCGATCGGAGCATCGACGCTCCAGATCGACCGGCGCATGGACACACCACCAAGGTCTTGGTCAGGATCCAACAGACCTGTAATGCTACATGCACCCACATTGACTCCAGCGAGCAGCTCGGCCGAGAGTTTCGGGCCGCCTCATCTCGAGGCCAACCTGGAGGGGTCCATCCGATGAAGAAGCCCGCTCTCGCTTTCGCGGCAGCCGCGTTCATCAGCGCCGGCGTGGCAGTCGCAAGCCGCAGCACCGAGTTGAACAACCCGTCTCCGCGGCAGTTTCCGACCCAGGAGCGATTCGTCCACGAATACGCCAGCTCGGGTGCGGGCGGGAACCTCGTCAACCACGGCGGTCCGACGATCACCTCCGCCCACGTGGTGGCTATCTTCTGGGGCCCGTCCTGGCAGACCGCCGACAGCGGCCTCGCCAGCACGCTCGCGGGCTACATCGCGAACTACGGCACCACCGGCGAGTACAACGTGATCACGCAGTACTCGGGCATCCAGCGGAGCGCGCTCGCCACCGACAACCCCGCGGTCTGGTACGACACCTCGACGCCGCCGACCAACGTGACCGACGCCGCGATCCAGGGCGAGGCGAGCAAGTACATCTCGCAGTACGGCTTCGACTCGAGCGCGATCTACGAGGTCTTCCTGCCGTCGTCGTCGTACTCCTCGAACGGCACCCGCACCTCGTGCGGCGGCCCCAACCTTTATTACTGCGCGTATCATGGGAACTTCGCGGCCTCGGTCGGCGACGTGAAGTACGCCTCGATGCCGTACCCGAGCTGCGGCGGCTGCCAGAGCGCGGGCTTCAACGCGGCGCAGAACTTCGAGCACTTCATCTCGCACGAGACCCGCGAGGCCGTGACCGACGCCGACGGCACCGCCTGGTTCGACCGCCGCGGCTACGAGGCGGACGACAAGTGCGCCTGGAGCCCGACGCCGTTCATCGACCCGGTCACCCAGTACGCGTACCAGTACGAGTGGTCGAACGCGAACTCGGGCTGCGTCCAGACGCGGTAGACGATCGTTCATCCCGGCCGCCGGCGGACGTCGTTCCGCCGGCGGCTTTTTTCTGTACACTGCGCGCCCGGATGGAGATTCGATCCGCAGCGCTCTACCCGCTGAGCGGCCTCGCCGAGCTGTTCAACGCCGCGTTCGCCGGCTACGTAATCCCCTTGAAGATGTCCGCCGACACGCTCGCCGAGCGGGTCGCCAACGAAGACATCGACCTCGCTCTCTCCCGCGTCGTGGTGCGCGGCGGCGAAGAGCTCGGACTCGCCCTGATGGCGCGGCGCGGCCGCGAGAGCCGGCTGGCCGCGATGGGCATCCGCACCGAGTCGCGTTCGGCGGGCGCGGGGCGGTTCCTGCTCGCCCACGTCCTGCGCGACGCGCGGCAGCGCGCGGACCGGCGGATGCGCCTCGAGGTCTTCGAGTCGAACGCTCCGGCGCGCGCGCTCTACGAGGGCAGCGGGTTCACGGTGGTGCGGCGGCTGGTCGGGTATGACTGCGCCCGACCGGCGGCGGGAGTCGCCTTCAAGCTCGACGAGATCGACCCCGCCGCATTCTCGCGCCAGCTCGGCCTCTTCACCTTGCCGGCCGCGCTGCCCTGGCAGCTCGAGCCGGCTACGCTCGCGGCGCCGCCGCGCGCCGCGCGCTGCTTCACGCTCGAGCAGAAATCGTTCGTCTACGTGAGCGGTGTGACCGAGGCGGCGGTCGCAATCCGCGGGCTCCTCACCGTCCCGTCCGAGCGCGGCAAGGGCAACGCGCGCAAGCTGCTGCGCGGCCTCGCGGCGATGTTCCCCGACCGCGCATTTTCCGTGCCGACCTTGATCCCCGAGGATCTCGCGGTCCCGTTCTTCGCCGCGCTCGGGTTCGCGCGCAGCGATCTCGCGCAGGTCGAGATGGCACTCGATCTGGCGTAGTCTGGGCGAGTGGCACCGCAGCTCATCGCCGAGCTCCAGCGGCGGCGCGTCTTTCGCGCGCTGATCGGTTACGGCATCGCCGCGTTCGCGGTGCTGCAGATCATCGAGCCGTTGATGCACGGGCTGCACTGGCCCGACGAGGTGCTGTCCTACGTCGTGGTCGCTCTCGCCGTCGGGTTTCCGATCGTCGTCTCGCTGGCCTGGATCTTCGACGTCCACGAAGGGCGCCTCGAGCGAACGCCGCCGACCGAGGGAATCCGCCGCCGCTGGCTCGCGCCCTTGCTCGTCGGCCTCGGCCTGCTGACGGCCGCCCCGGGTCTCTATTACTATCTCGTCGTGCGCGCGAAACGCGCGCCGCAGGTCACGAGCGCGTCGATCGCCGTGTTGCCGCTCGTGAATCTGAGCCGCGATCCGGACCAGGAGTACTTCGCCGACGGCCTCGCCGAGGAGCTGCTGGACATGCTCGCGAAGGTGCCCGGCCTGCACGTGGCCGCGCGCACCTCGGCCTTTTCCTTCAAGGGACGGAACGAGGACGTCCGCACCATCGCCGAGAAGCTCAACGTCAAGACGCTCCTCGAAGGGAGCGTGCGCAAGGCGGGCGACCAGGTGCGGATCACGACGCAGCTGATCAACGCCGCCGACGGATTCCACCTCTGGTCCGAAACCTACGACCGCAAGCTCACCGACGTCTTCGCGGTGCAGGACGAGATCGCGCGCTCGGTGGTCGCGGCGCTCCGGTTGCAGCTTTTGCCCGAACAGGCGGCCCCCCGGCAGCACCGCACCGCCGACCCCGAGGCGTACACGCAGTACCTGCTCGGGCGGCAGTTCCTCAACCGCGCCACCCTCGACAACTATCGCCGCGCGGCGAAGTCCTACGAGAAAGCGCTCGCCATCGACCCGGAATTCGCCCCGGCCTGGGCGGGCCTCGCGCTCGCCCACTACTGGGTCGGCGACGGGGGCGAGACGATGCAGGAAGTGGCCGAAGGACAGCGCCTCGCGCAGGAGGCGGCGGACAAGGCGATCGCACTCGCACCCGATCTCGCCGAAGGGTACATCGCGCGCGGAACCATGCGCGCCTCGACGCAGTGGGACTGGGACGGCGCGCGCGCCGACTTTGAGCGTGCCCTGTCGTTGAGCCCCGAGAACGCCGACGCCCTGAGCGCCTACGCGCTCTACGTCCTTCGCTCGACGGGCCATCTGGACGAGGCGGCCGCGGTCGAGAGGAAGGTGGCGACGCTCGACCCCTTGAACGCCAGGACCTTCAGCGGGCTCGCCAGCATCCTCGTCTGCGCCGGCCGGTACGACGAAGGGCGCGCCGCCGCGGAGCGGTCGCTGGAGATCAACCCCGAGCAGAACTTCGCTCCGGGCTGGATCGGCTTCTCGCTGCTCCTGCAGGGCCAGCCGTCGGCAGCGGTGCCGTTCTTCGCGCGGTCGAGAAATGAGGTCTTCCGATTGAGCGGCCGGGCGATCGGTCTTCACACGCTGGGGAAAGAAACCGAGTCCCAGGCCGATCTCGACGCGCTGATCGCCCGCCACTCTCACGACGGCGCCTATCAGATCGCGGGCGTCTACGCGTGGCGCGGTGACAAGGACCGTGCCTTCGAATGGCTCGAGCGCGCCCGCGTCCAACGCGACGGCGGCTTGAACCTGGTCAAAGTCGACCGGCTGCTCTACCCGCTGAAGGACGACCCACGCTTCCCGGCCCTGCTGAAGAAGGTGAACCTCTAGCCCGCCGCGCGCGCCGCGGCGCGTAATGACCACGTGCCGGTCAGGTGTAATGGATCTCGCCCCCACCTCAGAGGAGGCCTCGGTGAACATCACGGTGCAAGTCAATGGCGTGAGCGAGACGCGCTCGGTCGAGCCGCGCGTGCTGCTCGTTCACTTCCTCCGCGAAAATCTCGGGCTCACCGGAACGCACGTCGGGTGCGACACCAGCCAGTGCGGCGCCTGCACCGTGCTGCTCGACGGAGCGGCGGTGAAGTCGTGCTCGCTCTTCGCCGTCCAGGCCGACGGCCGGAAAGTCACCACCATCGAGGGGCTCTCGACCGACGGCAAGCTGCACGCGATGCAGCAGGCCTTCTGGGACCAGCACGGCCTGCAGTGCGGGTTCTGCACGCCGGGCATGATCGTGAGCGCTTGCCATCTCCTCGAGCGCAATCCGAATCCAAGCGAGGCCGAGATCCGGGAGGGCCTCGAAGGAAATCTGTGCCGGTGCACCGGGTACGCCAACATCGTCAAGGCGGTGCAGCAGGCCGCGAGGGCGGGGTGAGCCATGGAGACCATGTTTGGAAAGAGCATCAAGCGGCGTGAGGATCCGCGGCTCGTCACCGGCAAGGGGAATTTCGTCGACGATCTGAAGATCCCGTTCACCACCCACGCCGCGTTCGTGCGCTCTCCGCATGCGCACGCGAAGATCGGGAAGATCGACACCGCGGCCGCCCGCAAGGTGCCCGGCGTGCTCGCGATCTACACCGGCAAGGATCTCGTCGCCGGCGGCGTGAAGCCGATCCCGGTGGGATGGCTTCTGCCCAACATCAAGGTGCCTGCGCACTACCCGCTCGCGGTCGACAAGGCGCGCCACATGGGCGAGCCGGTCGCGGTCGTGGTCGCGGAGACCCCGTATGCGGCGCGCGACGCCGCCGAGCTCGTGGAAGTCGACTACGACGTGCTGCCGGCGGTCCCCGACGGCGCCGACGCCTTGAAGCGGGGCGCGCCGCCGGTGCACGACGATGCCCCTGGCAACGTCAGCTTCAAGTGGTCGATCGGCGACGCCAAGGCGACCGATGCGGCCTTCGCCAAGGCCGACAAGGTGGTCAAGCAGAGCTTCCGCAACCACCGCCTGATCCCGAACGCGATCGAGCCGCGGGCGTGCCTCGCCTCGGCGCAGCCCGGGACCGGCGACATCACGCTCTGGGTCACCTCGCAGAACCCGCACGTGCACCGGCTGATCATGGCCGCGTTCGTGCTCGGCATTCCCGAGCACAAGATGCGCGTGATCTCGCCCGACGTCGGCGGCGGATTCGGATCGAAGATCTTCATCTACCCGGAGGAGTGCGCGGCGGTGTGGGCGTCGCGGCAGCTCTCGCGGCCGGTCAAGTGGACCGCCGACCGCCGCGAGGCCTTCCTCGCCGACGCGCATGGGCGCGATCATCACACCGAGGCGGAGATGGCCCTGGCCGCGGACGGCAAGATCCTCGGCCTCCGCGTGAAAACCGTCGCGAATCTGGGCGCTTACCTGTCCCTGTTCGCGCCCGCGGTTCCCACCTACCTCTACGGCACGCTGCTCGCCGGCGCGTACACGACGCCCGCCATCCACTGCGAGGTCACCGGCGTCTTCACGCACACCACGCCGGTCGATGCGTACCGCGGCGCGGGGCGGCCAGAAGCGACCTACCTGCTCGAGCGGCTGATGGACCTGTCGGCCAAAGAGCTGGGGATGGATCCCGTCGACATCCGGCGCAAGAACTTCATCCCGCCCGACAAGTTTCCCTACCAGACGCCGGTCGCGCTCCTCTACGACAGCGGCAACTACGCGGGCGCCCTCGACAAGGCGCTCCAGATCTTCGACTACAAGGCGTTCCGGCGCGAGCAGGAACAGGCGCGCAAGCAAGGGCGCTATCTCGGCGTCGGATTCTCCACCTATCTCGAGGCCTGCGGGCTCGCTCCGTCGCAGGTCGCGGGCGCGCTCGGGGCGCAGGCCGGCCTGTACGAGAGCGCGAACGTCCGCGTCCATCCGACCGGCAAAGTGAGCGTCTTCACCGGCTCGCATTCGCACGGCCAGGGCCACGAGACGACCTTCGCGCAGGTCGTCGCCGACGAGCTGCAGGTCCCGATCGACGACGTCGACATCATCCACGGCGACACCGGACAGGTGCCGTTCGGCATGGGCAGCTACGGAAGCCGCAGCGGGCCGGTCGGCGCCGCGGCGATCTACATGTCGACGCAGAAGATCAAGGAGAAGGCGAAGAAGATCGCCGCCCACCTCCTCGAGGCCAACGAGAAGGACGTCACGCACGAGGGCGGCAAGTTCTTCGTCAAGGGCTCGCCCGACCGGTCGAAGTCGTTCTTCGACGTCTCGCTGATGGCCTACCTCGCGCACAACCTGCCGAAAGGGCTCGAGCCGGGGCTGGAGGCGCTCAGCTTCTTCGACCCGGGCAACTTCGTCTTCCCCTTCGGCACCCACATCTGCGTGGTCGAGGTCGAGCGCGACACCGGCTACGTCCATCTGCGCCGCTACGTCGCGGTCGACGATCTCGGCCGGGTCATCAATCCGATGATCGTCGACGGCATGGTCCACGGCGGCATCGCGCAGGGCGTGTCGCAGGCACTCTGGGAGCACGCCGAGTACGACGAGAACGGCCAGCTGATCACCGGCTCGATGATGAACTACGCGCTGCCGAAGGCCGACGAGCTGATCCCCATCGAGCTGGCGCGGACCGAGACGCCGACGCCGGTGAACCCACTGGGAGTGAAAGGCGCGGGAGAGACCGGGACCATCGCCTCGACCGCGGCGGTGGCGAACGCGGTGATGGACGCGCTGTCTCCGTTCGGCATCAAGCACATCGACATGCCCCTCACGCCGGGGCGCATCTGGGAAGCGCTCAAGGGAAAGGGGGCCTGACATGTACGCCGCTCCGTTCGAGTATCACTTGCCGACGACGGTGGCCGAGGCCCTCGGCCTGCTCGAGAAGTTCGGCGACGAGGCGAAACTGCTCTCCGGCAGCCAGAGCCTGGTCCCGCTGATGAAGCTGCGGCTTGCGACGCCCGGTCATGTCGTCGACCTGCGCAAGGTGCCCGGGCTTTCGGGCGTGACCGAGTCGGGCGGGACGGTCGTCATCGGCGCGATGACGACGCATTACGAGGTCGGCAGCTCGCCGCTGGTGCGGACGAAGCTGCCGATGATGGCGGAAGCCGCGGGTCAGATCGGCGACACACAGGTGCGCAATCTCGGCACCATCGGCGGCAGCCTCGCCCACGCGGATCCGTCGGCGGACTGGCCGGCGGTGCTGGCGGCGCTCGACGCGAGCGTGCGGATCGCGTCGTCGCGCGGCGAGCGGAACGTGAAGGTCGAGGAGCTGATCGTCGGGCCTCTGACGACGGTGCTCGCGCCGGGCGAGATCCTGTTGCAGGTGCGCGTGCCGCTCCCCGCCGGGCGGTATGGCGGGGCGTACGAGAAGCTGCCACACCCGGCGTCGCGCTTTGCGATCGTGGGCGCGGCGGCCGAGGTGTTCCTCGATCCGGGAGGCAAGGTCTCGAACTCGCGCATCGCGCTGACGGGGATCGCGTCGAAGGTCACGCGCGCGGGGTACGTCGAGCAGGCGCTGCTCGGGAAGGCGCCCGATCCGGCGGCGATCAAGTCGGCGGCGGCGCGCGCTGCGCAGGGCATCGAGGTGCGGGCGGACCTGACCGGATCGGCCGAGTACAAGGCCAATCTCGCGGCGGTGTACACGGAGCGCGCGGTCAAACGCGCGGTCTCGCGCGCTCTCGAGCGTTAGCGGACGAGCAGGTACAGCGCCGCAGCCGCGACGGCGAGCGCCACCCAGAATTCGGGCCGGCGCACGAGGACGCGTGCGCCGATCGACCCGACATCGAGCGCCCGCTGTTGCGGCGGCGGCACCGGTTGGTGCTCGTGCTGGGGCGGCGGCTCGCCGATCGGCCTGACCGAAGGCATCGTCGCCTCCAGCTCGCTGCGTAAGTTCTCGGAGAAGATCTGGAACATCCGATCGCCTACGTCCTCGATCATCCCCCGTCCCATCTGCGCGAGAATGCCGGTGACGTTGACGCGCGAGACGGTGGTGACCTCGCTCGCGCCGTCCGGCTTCTCGACCACGCTGCTGGTCAGTCGCAGGTCGGCGCCGCCCTTCCCTTTCGTGTCGGTGCCGGTGGCGACGATCTCCGCGCTTCGCGCCTTCGCGTCGAGCTTTTCGAAGACGACCTTGCCCTTGTAGCTCGACTGTACCGGGCCGACTTTCACCGTCATCGTGCCCGACCACGTCTTCTCGTCGAGCTTCCCGGTGATCGCCGCGCCGGGAAGGCACTTCGCGACCCGCGCCGGATCGGTGAGGAAGTCCCACACCGCCGTCGCCGGCGCCTTGACAGTCAACGTCTTGGTGACCTCGAAGGCCATCGTCAGCCGCCTTCGAGGACGCTGCGGACGAGCTCGACGTCCTCGGGTAGATCGAGGTCGGCGAGCGCCGACGCCGGCCACGCGATCTCGAGCGCTTCCGCGCGGTGGCGGTTGACGACGCGCTTGCGATGGTCGTCCCCGGTCAGCTCGAGCAGCTCGGGAAAAAGCGCACACGAATAGAGAATCGGCGGCGCCACCACGTCGCCGTACACCGAGACCGCGAGCGGCTCGCCGCTCCAGCGCTGCGCGACCTGACGGATCATCTCCGGCGTCACGAACGGCATGTCGGCGAGCAGCACGACTGCCGCCGATGCGCTGTCCGGGACCGCCTGGATCCCGGCGCACAACGAGGTGTTCATTCCGCTCGCATAGTCGGGATTCACCACCGGCGTGCAGTCGATGCCGTGCAGCTGCGCCCGCGCTTTTTCACTCTCGTGCCCGAGGACGACGATCAACGGATCGAGCCCCGCCGCCAGCGCATTGCGCGCCGCGCGCGCGAGCACGCTCGTCCCGCCCAGCTCGAGGAAGAGCTTGTTCTTGCCCATCCGGCTCGAAGTCCCGGCCGCGAGCAGGACGCCGGCGATCCTAGTCGTCGGCATGGATGCCTCCACGGCGATCGCGCAGATGCAGCGGAGGCCGTCCGGCGCGGACCGCGAGGATCTCGGAGACGATGCTGACTGCGACCTGCTCCGGCCCTTCGGCGCCGAGATCGAGGCCGACCGGCGCGTAGAGGTCGTCGGCCGCGGTCCCGAGCTGCTTGAGGATCTCCTCTCTGCGCCCGCGCGGTCCGAGCAGGCCGAGGTAGGCGAGCGGCTGCGCGAGCAGCGCGCGCAGCCATTCGCGATCGTGCTGCAGCGAGTGGGTCTGCACGACCGCATAGTGGTGTTTGCCGAGCGCCGGAACGCCCTCGCTCGATCGCCGCTGGACGAGACGCACCGGCGGTGGAAAGCGCTCGGGCGTGAGGTAGCCGCGCCGGTGATCGACGACCGTCACGTCGAATCCGTTGTCGAGCGCGAGGCCGGCCAGCGGCCGGGCGTCGTCTCCCGCGCCGAAGATGCAGAGGACCGGCGGCGGATGCAGCGCGTCGACGAAGACGTGGCCTTCGGCGCGGGAGACGTCCGCCGGAGGCCCGAGCGTGACCTTGCCGACGTCGGGTCCGTGGATCACCGTCGTGATCGAGAACGGTTGCGCCGTTTCGAATCCGCCGTGCGCGTTCATACGCTCGAGGGCCTGCGCCGCGGGAAAGTCCGGCCCGATGGCCTGCACGAAGATGTCGACCGCCCCTTCGCAGCCGAGGCCGAGGCCCCACACCGTTTCGTCGTCGGAACCGGTGTCGTAGTGGAGCAGGCGCGAGCCGCCCCCGGGGAGCAGGGCGAGCGCGTTGTCACGGACGTCGGCCTCGAGGCAGCCGCCGCTCACGCCGCCGCGCGTCTCGCCGCCGCGTTCGACGAGAAATTTCGCGCCCGGACGCCGGTACGCCGACCCGTCGATGCGGATGACCGTCGCGATCGCAGCCCGCTCGCCCGCGTCCGCGAGGCGGACGACGCGTTCGAAGATCGCGGCAGTCTCGCGCCAGCGCTTCACGTGGGGTCTTTTAGTGCCGAGAGTGGTCCAACTACAACTCCGTCGAGACCTGCGTGGCCTCGCCCGCGAGCGCCGCCTCCAGCGCCCGCCAGGCAAGCAAGGCGCATTTCCTGCGCGCGGGGTACCGCGCGACCCCTTTGAGCGATTCGATCTCGCCGAGATTTTTCCCGTCTCCACCGGCCACCAGGTCGCGTACGCGCTGCATCAACCGGGCCGCGTCGGCGGCCGAAGACCCCTTGACGGCAAGCGTCATCATCGACGCCGAGGCGACGCAGACTGCGCAGCCCGCTCCTTCGAACGTGGCGGCCTCGACGCGGTCGCCTTCGACCCGCAGGTGAAGCTCGATCTCGTCGCCGCAGAGCGGGTTGACGCCTTGCGCGCCGCGGTTGGCGCCGGGCAACGGGCCAAAATTTCTCGGCCGCTTGGCGTGCTCGACGATCGTCTGCTGGTAGAGATCGGTCACCCGAACGTCTCCCGGACCTTGTGCAGGCCGGCGCCGAGCGCGTCGAGATCCTCGGGCCGGCTGTACGCGGCCAGCGAGGCGCGCACGACCGCGGTCTGGCCGAACCGCTCGAGAAGCGGCTGCGCGCAGAGGTGCCCGGTGCGCACGGCGATTCCTTCCTGATCGAGGACGGTCCCGACGTCGTGCGGATGCACACCCTCGACCGTGAAGGTGAGGATGCCGATCCGCTCGCGGGGCGCGCCGAGCAGACGCACGCCGGGGATGGTCTGGAGCACGTCGATACCGCGCCGCAGCAAGCCCTGCTCGTGCTCGAGAAGGTCCTTTCCCGAGAGCCATTCGATCGCCGCTCGCAGCCCGACGGCGGCGGCGACGTCGGGCGTGCCGGCCTCGAACCGGTACGGCGCCTTCTGGTACGTCGCCGATTCCCAGGAGACCTTCTGCACCATCTCTCCGCCGCGCTGCCACGGACGCATCGCATCGAGCAGCGCGGCTTTTCCGTAGAGGACGCCGATGCCCATCGGACCGTACATCTTGTGCGCCGAGAACGCGTAGAAGTCGCAGCCGATCCGCTGCACGTCGACCTTCAAGTGCGGCGCCGCCTGCGCGCCGTCGAGCAGGACCGCCACGCCTTTGTCGTGCGCGAGCTTCACGATCTTCTCGACCGGATTGATGGTGCCCAGCGCGTTCGAGACGTGCGCCGCCGCGACCAGCCGCGTGCGCGGCCCGATCAGCTTTTCGAGCTCGTCGAGGCGGAGGTCCCCGCGATCGTCCACCCCGGCGACGCGGACCTTGAATCGCTGCCAGGGGACGAGATTCGAATGGTGCTCGAGCGCGGTCACCACGATCTCGTCGCGGTCCGACTCGAAGCTGTCGGCGACGAGATTGACGGCCTCGGTCACGCCGCGGACGAAGACGATCTCGTCGGCGCGCGCGGCGTTGATGAATCTCCGCACCCGTTCCCTCGCGTCCTCGAGCTGCGCGGTGGCCCGCTCGGCGAGCGCATGGACGCCGCGATGGACGTTCGCGTTGTCCTGCTCGTAGAAACGGGAGATCGCGTCGATGACCGCGCGCGGCTTCTGCGAAGTGGCCGCGCTGTCGAGGTACACCAGCGGCTTTCCGTGAACGGCCTGGTCGAGCGCGGGAAAGTCGCGCCACAGGTTCATAGCTCGCCGCGCGGCGCGCCCGGACGGTACGGCGGGAACCGGAAGGCCATTTCCCTGGTGAGCAAGCCTCCGGCGCCGAGCTGCGCGAGCGTTTTTCGCGACAGCTTTTCGCCGGCGAGCACGCGCGCGAGGAGCACGTCGAACGCGGTCGCTTTCGAGAACAGCGCACAGCCGGGCGCGCCGATCACCTTTGCGCCATCGACGGTCGCGACCCAGAGCAGCGTCCCTGGATGCAGCGGGACCCCGTGCTTTTCGACGCGGGCACCGGCCTGGGTGAGGCCGCGCATCACCGGATCGAGCGGGTCCATCAGCTTGCTGCCGGCCATCGCGACGACCTGCGCGCCGGAAGACACCGTCTCGCGCAAGGCCGCCGCGAGATCTCCGGTCACCCGCTTCACGGTCGAGAGCTCCGAGCCGAAGAAGCGCACCTTCTCGTCGAACGCGGCGCGGAACTTCTCCAGCGACGCGTCGTCGAGGTTCTCCTGGACCAGCGCCGCGACGCGCATCCGCTGGAACGGCCGCACGTTCAGGACCGCGCCGATCCTCTCCGCCCGCGCGATCTCCTCCTCCCGCGTCACGAACGGCACGATCTTCGCGCGCCCGGCGATCTCGTCTTCGATGACGATCTGTCCGTGCGGCAGCGTGACGACCGCGAGATCGTCGGAATCGTTCAGCTCGGCGAGCCGCGCCGCGTCGACTTCGACCAGCCCCCGCTTCCTCGCCGCGAGCGGCCACGATCCCGCGTTGAGCGGTTTGACCTCGATGTTTTCTCCGGACGCGGCCCTCGCCAGCCTGCGGCCCGCGGCGTCCTCGTGCACGTCGCCGGCCTCGATCTCGACGATCGACAGCTCCTTCCACTGGCCGAGCCGGCCGAGATCAGCCTCGGTCAGGATCGCGCCCTTCGCCAACTGTCCGACGCCGCGCGCGAGCACCATCCCGGCGCGGGGCTCCTCCCCCTCGTGCAACAGGCGCGCTTTCATTGCAGATACCTCCCGAGCTGGCGGAGCGAATCGAGGTTGTGGGCCGGCGCGAAGACGCCCAGGTGCGGCAGCGCGGCCTGCATCCCGACCGTGAGCGGCTCGTACCCGGGGCTGCCGAGCAGCGGATTGAGCCAGACGAGCCGGCGGCTGCGAACGCGCAGCGACTCGAGCTGTTCGGCGAGCAGCGCCGGATCGCCGGTGTCCCAGCCGTCGCTGAGGATGACGACGACGGTGCGACGGTCGACCAGATTTCCCCACCCCTCGTTGAAGCTCGACAGGCACTCTCCGATCCGCGTTCCGCCCGACCAGTCGTGCACCTCAAAGGCCAGCTCGCGCAGCGCCTCGGCGTAGTCGCGGCCGCGCAGCGCCTCGGTCACGCGGCGCAATTCAGTCGAGAAGACGAAGCTTTCGACGCGCGCCGTCGACCCCTGCAGCGCGTAGAGGAACTGAAGGAGCAGGCGCGAGTAGAGATCCATCGAACCGGAGACGTCGCAGAGGGCCACGATCCGGGTCTTGCGCGTCTTGCGGCGGCGGAAGCGGAGGTCGATCAGCTCGCCGCCGCCCGAGGGCGCCCTGCGCATCGTCCGCCGCAGGTCGACGCGGGCACCGGTGCGAGCGGCTTTCCACCGGCGACTCGGGCGCGCCGCGAGCTTGCGCGCGATCCTCCGCGCGATGCGCTCGATCTCCCCCAGCTCGTCGGAGCCGAAGCTGCGGAAGTCCTTCTCGCCCGATCCACGGTGCTCGCTGGCGCCCTTGATCGCCTCGGGCTCCTCGTCGCTCGCGGCGCCGCCGCTCCAGGCCGACAGCGAGGGCGCAGCGGGTTCATCGCCGGCTTGCGGCTTGCGGCGTGCGGCTTGCGGCCGTCGTTCGCGCTCACGCCCGAAGAGCTGATCGAACAGCGTATCGACGATCGCGAATTCTTCGGGACGCGAGGCGAGAACGCAGCGCAGCGCGAGCCGGACTTGCTCCCGCTCTTCGATGCCGACCGCGGACAGCGCGCGGACGGAATCGGTCGCGTGCGACGTCGTCACGCCCAGACCTCGCTCACGCAGCGCGCGGCAGAGATCGACCGTCCGCTCCACCAGGTCGTTCATACGGCCAGCCGGCCCGCGTCGAGCTCGATCCGCACGCGGCGCAGGTCGCCCTCGTCCTTGAGAACACACCCGAGCGTCTCGTCGACGATCTCGCGCGACAGCCGCGACGCGTGCAGCGAAACCAGCGCCGCGGCCCAGTCGAGCGTCTCCGAAACCCCCGGTACTTTCGCGAGCTTGGCGTGCCGGAGCTGCTGGATCAGCGCGACGATCTGCGCCGCCAGCTCCTCGCTCGCCCCCGGCACTTTCCGCCGGACGATCGCCAGCTCCTTCGACAACGGCGGGTAGTCGATCCAGAGATAGAGGCAGCGCCGCCGCAGCGCGTCCGACAGCTCGCGCGACCGGTTCGAGGTCAGGATCACGTGCGGCCGCTCGCGCGCCGCGATGGTCCCCAGCTCGGGTACGGTGACCTGGAAATCCGACAGGACCTCGAGCAGAAACGCCTCGAACTCCTCGTCGCTGCGGTCGATCTCGTCGATCAGCAGCACCGGCGCTTTCCCCGAGTGCGCGATCGCCTGGAGCAGCGGCCGTTTCAACAGGAACTGCTCGCTGAAGATCTGCGCCTCGGTCGCCCCCTCCTGCATCCGGATGTGCAGGAGCTGCCGCGGGTAGTTCCACTCGTACAGCGCCGTCGACGTGTCGAGCCCCTCGTAGCACTGCAGCCGGATCAGGTCGGTGTCGAGCATCCGGGCGAGGACTTTCGCGATCTCCGTCTTCCCTACGCCGGCGTGGCCCTCGACCAGCAGCGGCTTGCGCAGCTCCTTCGCCAGGTGCAGCGAGGTCGCGATGGCCGGATCGGCCACGTACGCCTCGCGCTCCAGCTGCTCGAGCAGCTTCTCGACGGCCTCGCTCATGCAAGCTTCAATGGTAACGACCGCAGCCGCTGTTTGGTGAGCGCGTAGACCGCGTTGGCGACCGCTGGCGCGATCGGCGGGGTGCCAGGCTCGCCGATGCCGCCCATCCGCGCGTCGCTCTCGAGGATCGCGACTTCGACGTGCGGCATCTCGGGCATGCGCAGGACGACGTAGTCGTGGAAGTTCCCCTGCTCGACCTCACCGTCCTTGAGCGTGACCGCGCTGTGGAGGGCGGCCGAGAGGCCGTAGGCGATCGCGCCCTGGATCTGGGCCTCGACCCCGAGCGGATTGACGGCGAGGCCGCAGTCGACCGCGGCCCAGACGTCGTGGACGCGGATGTTGCGGTCGGAATCGACCGAGACCTCGGCGCACTCGGCGACGATGGTCCCGAACGACTCGTGCACCGCGAGCCCGCGCGCATGCCCGGCGGGCGGCGGCCGGCCCCAGCCGGCCATCGCGGCCGCCTTCTGCAGCGCCCTCAGATGACGCGGCTTGGCAGCGAGCAGCATGCTGCGGAATTCGAGCGGGTCGCGTCCGGCCGCCCACGCCAGCTCGTCGATCGCGCTCTCCATCGCGAACGCGGTGTGCGTATTGCCGACCGATCGCCAGAAGTGCACCGGCACCGCGTTCTTCGGCGTGTGCAGCGTGACCGATCTCGCGGCCACCGCTTCGAGATAGGGCGAGTCGGGCACGCCTTCGACCGAGGTCATGTCGATGCCGTCCTTGACGATCATCTTCTCGAACAGCGTGCCCTGCGCGATCGACTGGCCGACGATGGTGTGCTTCCACGCGGTCACGACGCCCTTCGCGTCGAGACCCGCTTCGACGCGATGGACGAACGCGGGCCGGTAGTACCCGCCCTTGATGTCGTCCTCGCGCGTCCACACCGTCTTGACCGGCGCCTTCGCCGCCTTGGCGACCGCGACCGCCTCGCTGACGAAATCCGACCGGGGGCTCCCGCGGCGGCCGAATCCACCGCCGAGGAACGGCGTGTGCACCTTTACTTTCCCGGGAGGCAGCCCGACGATCGCGGCCGCCGTCCCCTGCTCGAGGGTCTGGAACTGCGTTCCGACCCACAGCTCGCAGCCTTTCCGGTCGATGCGCACGGTGCAGTTCAGGGGCTCCATCGTCGCGTGCGCCAGGTACGGCACGTCGTACTCGGCGGTGACGCGCGTCGTCGCCTTCGCCAGCGCGGCGTCGGCATCGCCCTCCTTCGCCACCGGCGCGCCCGGCGTCTTCGCCAGCGCGAGGAAGTCGGCCTTCATCTTCTCGCTGTCGACCGGATCGCCGCCCTCCCACTCGACGTCCAGCGCGTCGCGGCCCTGCTTCGCGCTCCAGAAGGTGGTCGCGACCACCGCGACGCCGCTCGGGACCTGGACCACCTGCTCGACGCCCGGCACCGCTTTCGCCTTCGACGCGTCGAAGGACTTCACGCGGCCGCCGAACGAGGGCGGGCGCGCCACCAGGGCAGTGCGGAGGCCGGGGATCTGCGTGTCGATCCCGAACTTCGCCTGGCCGGTGATCTTTTCCGGAGTGTCGAGGCGGCGGGTCGGCTTCCCGACGATCTTCCAGTCCTTCGGATCCTTCAGCGCGACCGTCTTCGGCGGACGCAGCTTGTGCGCGGCGGCAGCGAGCGCGCCGTACGACAGCTTCTGCGATCCGTTGATCACGAAGCCGTTCTCGGTGCGCAGCTTCGACGCGCTCGTCTTCCACTTCGCCGCCGCTGCCCGCACGAGCATGTCGCGCGCCATCGCCCCGACTTCGCGGTACCGCTGGAACTCCGCCCGCGTCGAGGTCGATCCTCCCGTCGCCTGCATGCCGAAGAGCGGATGCGCGTAGACCGGCGCCGCCGGCGCGTGCTCGACGCGGATCTTCGACCAGTCGGCGTCCATCTCGTCGGCGATCAGCATCGCCAGGCCCGTCCACACGCCCTGCCCCATCTCGGAGTGCGCGAGCAGCACCGTGACCGTGTCGTCGGGCGCGATTCGCACGAACGCGTTGGGATCGGTCTTCGGCTTCGGCGGCGGCGCCATCTGAGCGGCGCGTCCCCGCCGCGGCACGTGAAACGCGATCACCAGCGCGCCGGCCGAGGTGAGGAAGTTTCGTCGAGTGAGAGGGCTCATTGCCGATGCTCCGCGCTGCGCGCTCCGCCCGCCGCCGGCGAAGCCGGCTCCTCCCTGGCCTCCTTCATCGAGGCGGCCTTGTGGATCGCCTCGCGCACCCGCTGGTACGTCCCGCAGCGGCAGATGTTGCCGCCCATCGCGAGGTCGATCTCGGAGTCGGTCGGGTTCGGCTTCTCGGCGAGCAGCGCGCACGCCGACATGATCTGGCCCGACTGGCAGTACCCACACTGGACCACATCGAGCGCGGCCCAGGCCTGCTGCACCGGGTGCGTGCCGTCGGTCGAGAGGCCCTCGATGGTGGTCACTTTCTTTCCCGCGACCGCCGAGATCGGCAGCACGCAGGACCGCACCGCAGCGCCGTCGAGGTGCACTGTGCACGCGCCGCACTGCGACATGCCGCAGCCGAATTTGGTTCCGGTCATGCCGAGGACGTCCCGCAGGACCCACAAGAGCGGCATGTCGTCCGGCGCATCGACCTCGCGAACCGACCCGTTCACGTCGATTTTCATGTGTGCAGCCCCCTGACGCGTCTTCGATGCGTACTGCCGAATGCGGGTGCGCGTCCAGTGGGGTAGAAACCCCGGCATGGCGTTCAGCGGCTTCGAAAAAGGGCAGGTGCGTTTCTTCCGGCAGCTGGCGGTAAAGCAGGACCGCGACTGGTTCAAGGCGCACAAGACGGAGTACGAAGCCCTCGCCGAGCGGCCGATGAAGGATCTGATCGACGACGTCTACCGGGCGGTCGAGAAGCAATACAAAGGATTCGCGCTCAGACCGCCGAAGCTTTTCCGCATCTACCGCGACGTGCGCTTCTCGAAGGACAAGAGCCCGTTCAAGACCGGCTCGTCGGCGGTGATCGGGCTGCAGGGCAGCGAGGAGGAAGGGCCGCCCGCGGCCCTCTACGTCCATCTCGGCACCCGCGATTACGCCGGCGCCGGCCACTGGCACCTGCCGCCGGGAAAAATCGCGCGCTACCGGAAGCTCGTCGCCGACGAGAAGACCGGCCGCGAGCTGCAGAAGCGGCTCGACGCGCTCGCGCGGAGGGGATTCAAGGTCGAATCGTGGGAGGCGCTCAAGCGCGTCCCGCCGGGGTTTCCGCCCGATCACCCGCGCGCCGATCTGCTCAAGCGCAAGGGCGTGGGCATCTCGTTTCCGAAGATCCCGCCCTCGGTGCGCTTCTCGCCGAAGCTCGCCTCCTGGCTCGCGGCCCGTTCGGCCGAAGCCGCTCCGCTCATCACCTGGCTGGAGAAGCATCTCTAGTCGGCCGGCCATCCGAGGCGTCCGGTGCCGCGCTGCGGTACGATGGGCGCCGGTGAGGGGCATCTTTCTTTTTCTTTGCGCGGCGATGCTGCCGGCGCCGCTGATCAAGGTGGTCGACTTCGGCCTCGCGCGCCTGCTGCAGACCGATCGATCGTCCTTGAGGCGCCTCGCGCTTACCGGCGAGATCAGCGTCGACGCGCTGCCGCGGCGTGGTAACTTGACGGAATCCGGTATGATTTTTGGCACTCCCTTGTACATGGCGCCGGAATTCGGATGAAGCTCACCCCGCCCACCGAGCTGAGCGAGAAGTTCGTCGCCGCGCAGCGCGAGCAGTTCAAGGCGGTCGCCGAGCACCCGTTCTTCACCCGCTTCGCCACCGAGGCGACGCCGGCGCAGATCCGCAAGGCGCTGCTCGGCTTCTACCCGCTGATCGATTCGTTCCCGCGCTGGATGGCCACGGTCCGCGATCGGATCGACGCAAAGGAGCGGCCGCGCGCGGACGAAGCGCGCGACTGGTACCGGCGCAACATCAAGGTCGAGCGGCGGCATCGCTCGTGGTGGCTCGACTGCGGGGTGCCGTGGGGCCTGACCAGGCGCGACTACGCCTCGTTCCGGCCGCCAGCGGCGATGGAAGAGCAGTGCGACTTCCTCCGGCGGATCGTGCGCGAGGGCACGGTGGCGGAGGCCGCCGCCGCATTGAATTACGCCGTCGAGGGCGCGACCGGCGAATGGACCCGCCGCATGCGCGATGCGAGTCGCGCCCGGTACGCCACACTCGGAATCGACTTCAATGACAAGGCGCTGCGCTGGGTCGACGCCCACGCCGCGTACGACGACCGCCATCCGGCCGAAGCGCTCGAGGTGGTGAAGGTCTTCGCCACCGACGACGCCTCGATCGCGCGCGCCGCGGCGGCCGCGGTGCGCAGCCTCGAGCACTACGCGACGGCGCTCGACGACGCGCTCCGCGCATGAACCGCGTTTTCATCTCGAGCCTGGTGGCGATCTTCGCGCTGCTCGGGCTCGCCGCGCTGCGCTATCGTCCGCCTCCACCGGGCGCGCTGGCGAACGGCGCGCGCGCCGCGTACGAGCGGGTGCTGGGCGAACAAACGCCGCATCCGGTCGGCAGCGCGCACGACGCCCGGATCCGCGAGCGGCTGATCGCGCGGCTCTCCGAGCTCGGGTACCGCCCGGAAGTAGTCGAAGGCTCCTCCTGCGGCAGCAGCCGCGGTTGCGGCCGGACGCGGTCGATCGTCGCGCGCCGCGAAGGACGCGAGCCGGGGCCGGCGGTGTGGCTCAACTCTCATTACGATTCGGTCTGGGCCGGGCCCGCGGTCAGCGACGACGGCGCTGGGGTGAGCGCGGGCCTCGAAATCGCCCGCGTGCTTTCGCAGGAGCCGCCCCACCGCCGGGCCATCGCGCTGCTCTTCAACGAGGGCGAGGAGCCGGGCTTGCTCGGCGCGGAAGTGCTGGTGCGGCACAAGGAATTCATCGAAGACGTGGCGGCGATCGTGAACCTCGAAGCCCGCGGCACCGAGGGGCCGAGCCTGATGTTCGAGACCAGCCCGGGCAACGAGGGGCTGATCGATCTCTACGCGAAGGCGATCCCGCGACCGGTCACGAACTCGCTCTCTTACGCGATCTACAAGCAGCTTCCGAACGACACCGATCTCACCGTCTTCAAGCGGGCGGGACTGACCGGTTACGGATTCGCCTTCATCGGGGGTACGGCGCGCTACCACACGCCCCTCGACGATCTCGCCCACGGCGACCTCGGAACGCTGCAGCAGCAGACGGAAAATGCCCTCGCGCTCGTCCGCACGCTCGCTGACGCAGACCTGGTGAAGACCGGAGACGCGTTCTTCTTCGACGTCTTCGCCCTGTTCGTCGTCCGCGGTTCGTTCCTTCTCATCCGGATCCTGGCCGTGCTGGCGGCGCTCGCTCTGGTGATCGCGCTGCGGACCCTGCGGCCGCGCTTTCTGGCCGGCGGGGCCGTGTTCCTCGGCTGCATCGCTCTTTCTGCGGCGGTGTCTGCCGGCGTGCTCGCGCTGCTGCATCCGCCGTATCCCTGGCTCGCGCAATCGACCGCGATCCGCGCGCTCTTCGTCTGCCTGCCGCTCTCGCTCTGCGCGCTGGTGCGGACGGTGCTTTGGGACACATTGACTGGGACACATTGGCTGGGGATCGACTGGTGGGCGGGCGGG
>JAIVGS010000353.1 GCA_020201435.1 Myxococcales bacterium | reverse complement strand
CTCTACGAGACGACGCTCGCCGACCTCTACCTGGCGAAGGCGAAGGAGGAGCAGGGGCACGCGCGGTACTCGGAGGCGGCCCAGCTGGGGTCGGATGCGCTCAGGTTCGCCGAAAGCGCCACCCGCAAGGCGGCGGAGCGCCGGACGTCCGCGAACGCGCCCCCGACGTCGCAGGCGACCGTGCAGCACCCCGATGCGACTACACCGGCGCCGGTCGTCACACCCCCGCCGGTGCCTCCCGAGAAACCGGCGGAGAAGAAGAAGCCGATCGATCCGGGAGAGCAGCATTGAGACGGCTCGTCTGCGTCCTCTGCGCGCTCGGCTGCGCCACGGGGTCCGCGCTGCGCCAGCGCGCCGCCGGCGTCGAGACCGACATCAAGGCCGCCCGCGAGACCAACGCGGAGACCTGCGCGGCGCGGGACCTCGCGGTCGCCGAGGCGAACCTCCGGTTCGCCCAGATCGAGCTCAACCAGGGCGACGCCTTCCGCGCCGAGGAGCACTTGAGGCTGGCCGAGCCCGCGGCCAAGAACGCGCTCGCGAAATCGACCGACTGCGGAAAGGTGACGGTCCTGATCCGCGAAAAGGAGGCGCCGCCGGCCGCGCAGCCGAAGGTCGCGCTGAAGGACACCGACGGCGACGGCGTTCCGGACATCGACGACCTCTGTCCGGAAGTCGCGGGTCCGGCGTCCAACCACGGCTGCCCGGTCTTCGCCGACAAGGACGGCGACGGGGTCCCCGACGACATCGACCGCTGCCCGGATGTGCCGGGTCCGAAAGAGAATTTCGGCTGCCCGTACGCCGACAAGGACGGCGACGGCGTCCCCGACAACAAGGACATGTGCCCCGACGTGCCGGGTCCGGCCGAGAACGCGGGCTGCCCGTGGGCCGATCGCGACAAGGACGGCGTCCCCGACAAGGAGGACGAGTGCCCGGACGAGCCCGGCCCGCCGGAAAACAAGGGCTGCCCGCGCAAGATGACGCTGGTCGTGGTCAAGCGCGACCGGATCGAGATCAAGCAGCAGATCCACTTCCGGCCGGCGAAGAGCGTGATCCTGAAGGACAGCTACGAGCTCCTCAAGCAGGTCGCGCAGGTGATCAAGGACGCGCCGAAGATCACCGTCCGCATCGAGGGCCACACCGACAACGTCGGCCGGCTGAAGACCAACGTGCGCGTCTCGCAGGCGCGCGCCGACGCCGTCCGCGACTTCCTCGTCAAGCGGGGCGTGAACCCGAAGCAGCTGGTCGCGGTCGGCTACGGGCCGACCCGGCCGATCGCCTCGAACGCGACCAAGGCGGGCAAGGCGCTCAACCGCCGCGTCGAGTTCCGCATCGTGGATTCGACGGAGCAGAAGTGACCCCAGTCGTGCGGGTCGGCACTGCCGAGGCCCCGGACGGCGCGGTCCTGCACTGGCGCGCGGACGGCGAGGCGCCGACGGCGCTGGTCGCCTCGAACGGCATCGGCGTCTCGACTTTCTTCTGGCGGCGCCTGGCCGAGCACTTCGCGCAGACTCGGACGTTCGTGACCTGGGACTACCGCGGGCACGGTCAGTCGCCGGTGCCCGAGCACCCCGAAGATCTGACGGTCGCGACCTGCGCGCGCGATCTATGGACGGTCGTGACCCGGGCCGGATTCGAGCGGGCGGTGCTGCTCGGCCACTCGATGGGGACGCAGGTGATCCTCGAAGCGTACCGGCAGCATCCCGGGCGGACGCAGGCCTTGGTCCCGATGCTCGGCGCCGCCGGCAACGTCTTCTCGAGCTTTCTCGGCAGCTCGCGGCTCGCGCCCCTGCTGCGGCTGTTGATCGAGGTCGGCGCCTCGAACGCCGTGCTTGCGCAGGAAGCGTTGCACCGGGTGGTCAAGCTGCCGGGCGTGTGGGAGGCGGTGCGCGCCCTCGGGATCGTTCATCCCGATCTCTGCCCCCGCGAGGAATTCGAGCCTTATTTCGAGCACTTGTCGCAGCTCGATCTGCGCACGTACTTCGCCCTCGCCCGCGATCTGCTCTCCCACGACGCGTCGGATCTGCTGCCGCAGATCGAGGTGCCGGTGCTGGTCGTCGCCGGCGAGCGGGACCTGTTCACGCCGCTCGCGCGCTCGACCGAGATGGCCGAGCGGATCCCGGGCGCCGAGGTGCTCGTGCTGCGCCAGGGCAGTCACGCCGCGCTGGTCGAGCAGCCGGAGCTGGTCGCTTTGACGCTGGAGAAGTTTCTCGCCTCGAGGTGCAAATGCTGATCGCGCTCCTGCTTCTGGCCGCTCCGGTCGACCATGACGTGCTCTTGCAGCTTCTCTCGGTGAACACCATCCGCGGCCACGAGGCCGACGCGCTGCGTCCGGTGCTGGAGCGGTTCAAGGCGGCCGGGCTTCCAGCGCAGCTGCTCGAGTCGGAGCCCGGGCGCGGCAATTTGATCGCGCGCATCAAAGGGACGGGTGCGCGCAAGCCGCTGCTGCTGCTCGCGCACATCGACGTCGTGCCGGTCGAGGGGCAGAAGTGGGACACGCCGCCGTTCACGCCGACCGAGAAGGACGGCTACCTCTACGCGCGCGGCGTCACCGACGACAAGGCGATGGCGTCGGCGATCGTCGACGTCGCGTTGAGCCTCGCCGGCCAGAAGCTGTCGCGCGACGTGATCGTCGCGCTCACCTCCGGCGAGGAGACCGGCGGGTTCGAAGGCGTGCAATGGCTGCTCAAGAACCATCGCGATCTGATCGACGCGGAGATCGCGCTGAACGAGGGCGGCGACGTCGTCGTTTCGGACGACCTCTCGCACATCGCGGCCGTCAAGCTGCAGGTCGCGGAAAAGACGTACCAGAGCTTCCGGCTGACGGCGCGCGGGCCCGGCGGACACTCCTCGGTGCCGCCGATGGACAAGGACCCGGTGCTGCAGCTCGCGCGCGCGCTGGTGAAGATCGGAGAGTACCGCTTTGCCGCGCACGTGCTGCCGGAGGTGCGCGACGAGCTCGCGCAGGCGGCGCGGACCGAAAAGCCGCCTCTTTCCAAGGCCTTGGCCGACGTGGTCCGGACGGCGCCGAAAGTGATGCCGGCGGACGAGAAGGTCATCACCTCCGATCGCATCCTCAACTCTCGCATCCGCACGACGTGCGTGACGACGCAGCTGCAGGGCGCGCCGGCGGACAACGTGCTGCCGACGGTGGCGGAGGCGGTGGTGAACTGCCGGATCCTGCCGGACGCGACGCCGCAACAGGTCGGCGACGAGCTCCGCAAGGTCATCGGCGACCCGGGCGTCGAATTGTCGCCACTCGATG
>JAIVGS010000249.1 GCA_020201435.1 Myxococcales bacterium | reverse complement strand
GAGAAGGAGAACGAGAACGAGAACGAGAACGAGAACGAGAACGAGAACGAGAACGAGAACGAGAACGAGAACGAGAACGAGAACGAGAACGAGAACGAGAACGAGAACGAGAACGAGAACGAGAACGAGAAGGAGCAGCCTCGCGCCAGCCTTTGGCTGGCACTGCGGCTGCATTGGAGGCTGAGGTAGCTCGCTGCGCTCGCGCTTTTTGGTGATATCCGTCGTCTGTTCGGCATCGTTTCGGCCTCCCGCCTTCCGGCTTTTTTTGAGGAGGCCGAAACGATGCCGAACGAGACGACTTTTGTACTTCACGAAAAGCTGATTGCGTGGCACGTCGCTTGCGAGCTGTTGCGCGTTGTTCGCGATGCGCGGATTTCCGACCCGAAATTGCGTGATCAGGCGATGCGAGCCGCACAGAGCACCTGCCTGAACATTTCGGAAGCAAACGGACGCTTCTCGCCGGCGGATCGACGGCGAGTATTCGCCATCGCTCGTGGTGAAGCAGCTGAAGCCGTCGGGGCCGTACAGGTCGCGGCGATCTCCGGGTGCTGTCGGCCGGAAGCGGCTGACGAGGCTCGCCGGCTGGGCGGGCGCGTCGCCGCGCTGCTCTCGGGCCTGATTCGCTAGATCGATTTTCGCGGGGCTCGAACGATGTCCTGATGATTCCGACTCGATTCGAAATCATTTCGCACCGTTCCAGCCCCCCGAATGGGGGGCTTCATCGTGCGCGAACAATGAAAAATGCTAGACCCGGCCTTCAGGCCGGGTCAGCTCCTGGGACGCCTCGGTGTTGCCGATCGGCACCGTCCGCCGGGGGGTGGTACGGGGGGGCGGCAGCCCCCCTGTACAGGTCGGCGGCGCTGTGCGCCGCCGCCGCCCCAAAAGACGCTTACGCAATCTCTTCGATCGACGGGGTTTGGCACGCCGGATTGCGCAGGGTGTCCCCGAATTTCATGCGCCGAGGAAAGCGGCCTTGACCTGGTCGTCGTTGAGCAGCTCCTGGCCGCTGCCGGAGAGGGCGATCTTGCCGATCTCGAGGACGTAACCGCGGTTGGCGATGCGCAGCGACTGGTAGACGTTCTGCTCGACGAGGAGCACCGAGACGCCCTGCTTGTTGATCTCGGCGATGGTGTCGAAGATGGTCTTGACCAGCAGCGGAGAAAGGCCGAGCGACGGCTCGTCGAGGAGCAGCAGGCGCGGCTTCGCCATCAGGCCGCGGGCGATCGCGAGCATCTGCTGCTCGCCGCCCGACAACGTTCCGGCGAGCTGCGAAAAACGCTCGCGCAGCCGGGGAAAAAGCGTCAGGCCGCGCTCGAGGTTCTTCGCCCGATCGGCCCGCGCGGTGCCGATGTACGAGCCCATCCGCAGGTTCTCGGCGATGGTCATCTCGGGGAAGACGCGGCGCCCCTCGGGGACCTGGACGACGCCGAGCTCGACGACCTCGTGCGAGGCGAGCCGGGTCAGATCGTGGCCGTCGAAGACGATGGTCCCGGATCGCGGCTTGAGCAGCCGCGAGATGTTGCGCAGCGTCGTGCTCTTGCCCGCGCCGTTGCTGCCGACCAGGGTGACGATCTCGCCGGGCTGCACGCTGAGCGAGACGCCGTGCAGGACGTGGACGTCGCCGTAGGCGAAGTCGAGATCGCGCACCTCGAGCAGCGGCTTTTTGACGACCGGCACGCCGACGTTGCTCATGCCTTCGCTCCGCCGCTGTCTCCGAGGTAGGCGGTCATCACCCGGGGATCGTTGACGATCTGCTGCGGGGTTCCTTCGGCGAGCTTCTCGCCCGAGTTGAGGACCACGATCCGATCGCAGGTGCGGACGATCGCCTTCATGTCGTGCTCGATCACGACCTGCGTCAGTCCGCTCGTTTTGATATCGAGAATCAATTGAATCAAGTCTTCGCTCTCGCGGGCGTTCAAGCCGCCCATCACCTCGTCGAGGAGGATCATCTTCGGCTGCGTCGCCAGCACGCGGGCGACCTCGAGCTTCTTGCGTTCGCCGATCGGGAGCGTGCCGGCGAGGGTGGAATCCTTGGTCGCGAGGCCGACGACCTTGAGCTGCGCATGGGCGATCTCGCGCGCGTCCTTCACCGACTTCGTCCGCAGCAACGCGCCGACCACCGCGTTGTCGAGCACGGTCAGCTTTGCCAGCGGCCGCACTTTCTGCCAGGTCCGCGCCATTCCCAGCCGGCAGACCTTGTCGGGCGAGAGACCGTCGATGCGCTTGCCTTCGAAGAGGATTTCGCCGCGCGAGGGAGGAAAGAATCCGGTGATGCAGTTGAACAGCGTCGTCTTGCCGGCGCCGTTGGGGCCGATCAGGCCGAGCACCATCCCCGTCTCGACGTCGAAGGTGACGTCGAGGTTGGCCTTCACGCCGCCGAAAAAACGGCTCACGTTGCGCACTTCGAGCAGCGGAGCGGTCATCGGGAGGCGCGCCTCCGCAGCCGGGTGCCGAAGAAGCCGACGAAGCCGTCGGGCATGAAGAGGATCACCACGATGACCAGGATTCCGTAGATCAAGACGTGCGCGTGGGCGAGGTTTTCCTTGAGGAACATCCCCGTCGCCGACGTCTCCGGCAGGCCGAGATGGAACAGGCCCTGGGCGATCAGGTTCGCGCGCAGCGCTTCGGAAAGGAGGACGAGGACGACGGCGCCGATCATCGGCCCGGTGACGGTGCCGATGCCGCCGATGATGCAGATCAACACCACCTGCACCGAGACGTCGAGACCGAACACCGCCTGCGGCTCGATGAACCCGATGTAGAAGGCCGAGAAGCTGCCGGCGAGGGCGGTGCACGCGGCGGAGATCACCAGGCCGATGTTCTTGTAGATCGTCAACGGGATGCCGAGCGAATGGGCCGCGTCCTGGTCCTCGCGGATCGCCTGCAGGTAGTACCCGAGCTTGCTGCGCTGCACGAGGAAGTTGACCGCGATGCAGAAGACCGCCATCGCGAGGGCCATGTAGTAGTAGGGGGTCTTCGAGTTCCAGTCGGTGATCAACCGGTTGCCGAAGTGCAATGCCGGAAGGTCGCTGGCGAGGATTCCCTCCGCGCCGTTGGTCAGGTCCTTCCAGTTGAGCGCGAGCAGCCGGATGATCTCGGCGACCGCGATCGAGGCCAGCACGAAGTACGGCCCGCGCAGCCGGAAGGTGATGCTGCCGACGATCAGCGCGACCGCGGTGGCGATCGCGACCGCCACCCAGACGCCGTACCAGGGCGCGACGTGCTTGTCCTGAAGGAGGATGAACGCGCCGTACGCGCCGAGGCCGTAGAACGCGGCGTGGCCGACCGAATACTGCCCGGCGAATCCGCCGAGCACGTTCCAGCTCTCGCCCATCGCCACCGCGATGAAGAGGAGGATGAAGATGTGCAGCGGGTACGGGCTGGTCAGCCAGATCGGCACCAGCAACAGGGCGATCAGCGGCACTGCCCAGAAGAGCGCGGTCTTCACATGCGACTCTTGCCGAGAAGGCCGGAGGGTTTGAGCAACAGGACGACGAGGAAGATGACGTAGACGCAGACGTCCTTCCAGCCGGACCCGAGGTAGGAGCCGCTGAGCGATTCGGCGGTGCCGATCAGGACGCCGCCGAGCGTCGCGCCGATGATGCTGCCCATCCCGCCGAGGACGACGACGACGAAGGCTTTCAGAGTGAAGGCGCCGCCGACTTGCGGGTAGATGTAGTACGTCGGCGCGACCAGGGCGCCGGCTGGCGCCGGCTGCTCCGGCGAGCCCGGCGCCGAGGCCGAAGGCGAGGACGCCCATCCGCCGGACGCTGACGCCCATCAGCTGCGCCGCGTCGCGATCCTGCGCGGTCGCGCGGATGGCGTGGCCAACGTCGGTCTTGACCAGGAACCAGTACAAGGCGGCGGTGATCGCGGCGGTGATCGCGAAGCAGTAGAGCAGCGGCGTCGAGAGGCGGATGCCGCCGACGGAAACGCTCGACGACGAGTACGACGTCGAGAGGATTCGATAGTCGGAAGTGAACAGCAGCATCGCGGTGTTGGCGAGGACCAGGCCGATGCCGATCGTCAGCAGGATCTGGTTCTGCGGCAGCGCGTCGAGTACGCGGTTGATCAGCGTCCGCTGCAGCAGGGCGCCGAGGATGAACAGCGCCGGCATCGTGATCACGACCGAGAGGAAGGGATCGATCCCGAACCCGCGGAAGAGGAAGAACGTGACGTACATCCCGACCATCACCAGCTCGCCCTGGGCGAAGTTGATCACCCGCATGACGCCGAAGATCAGGGTGAGGCCGATTCCGATCAGGGCGTAGACGCCGCCGATCAGGATGCCGCTGAGGATGGATTGCATCAGAACAGCCATGACAGGCCTCGGGCCCTCGGGCGTCAGGCCTCGGGTTTCAACTGCAAAAGAACCTTGGCGGTTTCGTGCATGATTTGCGCGACCAGCTCGCCGGCGGGGATCTCGCGCGCAAGGCTTGCGGCTTGTCCTGCCCAGAGAGACAGCAATTCGTGGTCACCTGCGCGAGCGGCGGCGGCGCGCATCTCGCGGGTGAGGGAGTTCTGGACGGGATACGGTGCGAGTGGTGCGCCGGACATTTCACGGGTGAAACGATTCGCCAGCCCGCGAGCGGCGCGTCCCGAGAAGGCGCGGGTGATGACGGTCGAGTCGTCGCGCGCTTGCCGCAGCGCGGTGCGATACGGCGCGCTGGTCCCGGCTTCGGGGCAGAGGAGAAACGCGGTGCCGAGCGACGCGGCCTGGGCGCCGAGCGCGAGCGCGGCCGCCACCCCGCGTCCATCCATGATGCCTCCGGCGGCGACGACCGGCACGCGAACTGCGTCGACGATCTGCGGGACGAGCGCCATCGTGCCCACCAGGGGAGGTTCCGCGTTGCGATCGAAGGTGCCCTGATGTCCGCCAGCGTCGGCGCCCTGCGCGCAGATGCAGTCGACGCCGGCCGCCTCGAGCGCGCGCGCCTCGGCGACGCTGGTCGCGGTGCCCATGGTGACGATGCCGTTGCTGCGGCAGGCGTCGAGGATCGCGCCGGCCGGAATTCCGAACGTGAAGCTGAAGACCGGTACGCGCTCTTCGAGCAGCACGGGAAAAGCTTCCGCCAGCGTCGCCGTCTCGGCCGGCGGCGCGCTGGGCGGAAGCCCGAGGGCCTCGCGGTACTTCGCCACCGCGGCTTGCGCTTCCTGCAACACGACCGGTTCGGCGGCGACGCCGTCGTCCGCGAAGAGGTTGATCACGAACGGCCGCGAAGTCAGCGCGCGGATCTCGTGGATGACGTCGCGCACTTTGCCGCGCGGCAGGTACGCGGCCCCGTACGAGCCGAGGCCGCCGGCTTCGCTGACCGCCGCGGCGAGCCTCGGAGTCGATGGCCCGCCCGCCATCGGCGCGAGGATCAGCGGATGCTCGACCCCGAGCTTTTGCAGCAGCTCGCTCATCGCCCGTCGGCGGCGACGAGCAGGGTCAGAACTGCTCGTCGCGGATCTTGACGCCCCTCGTGTCGTGCAGGAAGAACACGCCGACGATGACCGTGATGATCGAGACGATGATCGGGTACCAGAGGCCCTGGTAGATGTTGCCGGCCGCCGCGACCATCGCCGTCGCGAGCAGCGGCAGCATGCCGCCGAACCAGCCGTTGCCGATGTGGTACGGCAGCGACATCGAGGTGTACCGGATCTGCGTCGGGAACAGCTCGACCAGGTAGGCCGCGATCGGCCCGTAGACCATCGTCACGTAGATGACCATGATGAGCAGCAGGATCTCCGCCATCACCCAGTTCACCTGGTTCAGGTCGATCTTCGCCGGGTAGCCGGTCGAGGCGAGGGCGGCGGTGTACTTCGGCTGATCGAACCCGCGCAGCTCGGTGCTCCCGATGCGCGTCACCACGTCCTGCCCTGGCTCCGCCGGGATCGACGTGAACGAGAGGCCGGCCTTGCCGAGGAAGTCCTTGGCCTTGTCGCAGGCGGAGAGCTTCGACCAGGGGCCCAGGAAGATGTGGAAGTTGCAGTCGGACGCGGCGACGCTGATCTGCGTCGAGTTCTGGTACCTCTCGAGGGCCGGGTTGATGTAATGGGTGAGGCCCTTGAAGAGCGGGAAGTAGGTGATGGCCGCGAGCAGGCAGCCGGCGAGGATGATGTTCTTGCGCCCGATCCGGTCGGAGAGCGCGCCGAAGACGAGGAAGAACGGCGTGCCGAGGATCAGCGACAGACCGATCAGCTCGTAGGTGTGGACGTAGTCGAGCTTGAGGTAGATGCCGATGAAGAACAGCGCGTAGAACTGACCCGTGTACCAGACCACGCCCTCGCCGGCGACCGCGCCGAAGAGCGAGAGCGCGACGTACTTGTTGTTCGGGTACTTCATGAAGCTGTCGCGGATCGGCGACTTGGAGCGCTTGCCCGCGGTCTTCATGCGCTGGAAGACCGGCGACTCGTTGAGCTTCAACCGGATGTAGATGGAGATCGCGAGCAGCGGGATCGATCCCCAGAAGGCGATGCGCCAGCCCCAGTTGGAGAAGGTGGCGGGCTCCTGGTAGGCGCGGCAGATGCCGATCACGACCAGCGCCGCGAGCATGCCTACCGTCGCCGTGGTCTGGATCCAGGCGGTCGCGTAGCCGCGCTTGTCGTCGGGGGCGTGCTCGGCGACGTAGGTGGCCGCGCCGCCGTACTCGCCACCGAGCGCGAGGCCCTGGGCGAGGCGCAGGACCACGAGGATCAACGGCGCCGCGAACCCGATGGACTTGTAGCCGGGCAGGAAGCCGACCAGCACGGTCGAGATGCCCATCACCGAGATGGTGATCAGGAAGGTGTACTTGCGGCCGACCAGGTCGCCGATGCGGCCGAAGATCAGCGCGCCGAACGGGCGGACGAGGAAGCCTGCCGCGTAGGCGCCGAAAGCGCCGAGCAGCGCAGCGGTCTGGTTGCCCGGCGGAAAGAAGATGCTGGCGAAGAAGGGGGCGAGAATCGCGTACAGGTAGAAGTCGTACCATTCGAAAACGGTGCCGACGGAGGAGGCGGTGATGACCAGCCGCTCTTCCGAGGGAAGAATTTCACGATGACCGGTATCGATGGGGGCCGCTTCGGTGGCAGAGCTCATGCGTCCTCCTGCAGGGATAACGCGCGGCGGTATGTACAACTCTACGACGCGCGCACAGTAGGGGTCGCGACGTTCGTCTGTCAAGCCACCTCAGTTTTGCAAAACCTTTATCGAAACCTTTTGCAAATCGGCGCCGCGGACAACGCCTCCGGCGAGGGCTTGAAGATTTGCACGAAAAGTCGTTGTGTACGTCGCCATGCGCACTTCCAGAACGGCAATCGTCCTCTGCGCGGTGCTGGCTGCCGCGTGCAAGAAGTCCAACCAGACCGAAGGAGCGCCGAGCGGCGGCACTGCCCCCGCCGGACAGACCAGCGCGGCGGCGCCGGCGCCGGGTGGAGACGCGATCCGCATCGGCGCCACCTTGCCGCTGACCGGGGCCGAATCGCGGATCGGCGGGTTCTACAAGGAGGGGTACGACCTCGCCTTCGAAGAAGCGACGAAGAACGGCGGCGTCGACGTCGGCGGCAAGAAGATGCCGGTGCAGCTCACGCTGCTCGACGACACCAGCACCCAGGCGACCGCGGCGTCGCTGGCCGATCGGCTGATCAACAGCGACAAGGTGCACTTCCTGCTCGGCACGTACGCGACCAACCTGGTCGAAGCCCAGAGCGTGGTCGCGGAGCAGAACCAGATCCCGTACGTCAACGGCGGCGGCGCCGCGACCGCGATCTACAAGCGCGGGTACAAGTGGGTCTTCGGGCTCCTCGCGCCGGTCGAGCTGCTCGCCGAGGCGATCATGAAATGGGTCGACGCGCAGCAGCAGGCGGGCAAATTACCGAAGCCCGCGACCATCGCGCTCCTCTGGGAAAACACGTCGCACGGCAAGGATTTTCGCAAAGGCGTTACCGAATTCGCCAACAAGGGCGGCAATTACAAAATCGTCGTCGACGAGTCGTTCGAGCTCAACGGCAAAGACTTCAGCGCACTGCTCGGCAAGGTGAAGGCCGCCAACGCCGACATGTTCCTCGCCGACGCGCACCTGCCCGACTACATCACCATGCAGCGCCAGTACGTGACCGCGGGCATGTGCCACAAGATTCAGAGCTACGGCGCGCGCGGCAGCGAGAAGCAGGCCGCCGAGGCGCTGACTCCGAAGAACGTTCAATACATCGTCAGCGCGGTGTGGTGGAGCAGCCTGCTCGCCGACAAGAATCCGGAGGCGAAGCGGTTCGTCGATCTCTTCAAGGCCAAGTACGGCGGCCGCGCTCCCGAGTGGTACCAGGCGCTCGGCTACGAGACCGCCCGCGCGTTGTTCGTCGCCATTACGCAGGCGGGATCGCTCGATCGCGAAGCGATCCGCGCCAAGCTGGCCGGGCTCAAGATTCCTTCGCTGCTGCCCGGCGGCGAGCTGACGTTCCCGGCCGAGTTCGGCCAGCAGTCGCACGCGCCGTTCGTCGCGCAGCAGAACCTGCCCGACGGGACCTCGCCGATCATCGCCCCGCCCGACGCGGCGACCGGGAAGGGCGTGGCGCCGAATCCGGGTTGCGCGAAATGAATCCAGCGCTCGGTGAGGCTGGAAATGTCAGTTGGGGGGTCCAGGGGGGAGCGAGCTCCCCCTTGGCGGAGGCGCCGCAGGCGCCGGATCGACCGAGTTTGCGCCTGAAGGTGTGCGTCATTTCAAGCGCGTGGTGGGTCTGAAATTGTCGAGGATCGTCGAGCTGATCATCAACTCGGTGCTGCTGGCCGGGCTGTACGCCACGATGGCATACGGCCTCGGCCTGATCTACGGCGTGCTCCGCATCGTCAACCTCGCGCACGGCGGCGTGATCATGGCCGGCGCGTACGCCGGCTGGTACCTGCACGAGCTGGGGGTCGATCCCTATCTCTCGCTGGTGCCGGTCGGGGTCGCCTCGTTCTTCCTCGGCGTCGTCATGTACCGCGGGCTCGTCTACCGGCTGCCGCGCGGCGCCGCGGGAGGGGTGCAGTCGCTGCTGCTGCTCTTCGGCCTGTGGTTGATCCTGCGCAACATCGCGTACCTGCTCTTCACCGGAAACGATCAGACGCTGCGCACCGGCTATTCGACGAAAGCGGTGACGCTCGCCGGCGAGCTCGTCTCCGTCAATCGCATGGCCGTCTTCGCGGTCGCGATTCTGATCTTGATTATACTACATATACTTTTGACTCAAACGTACGTCGGCAAGGCGATTCGGGCGGTCGCGCAGAACCCCGACAGCTGCACGCTGGTCGGCATCCGCGTCGAGCGGATCTACTCGCTGACCTTTGGATTGGGCACCGCTCTCGCCGCGATCGCCGGGCTGCTCGGGGCGACGCTGTTCCCGTTCAACCCCGGCTTCGGCAGCAGCGAGCTGCTCAAGTCCTTCGTCGTCGTCGTCCTCGGCGGCCTGGGGAGCGTGGCAGGTACGGCGATCGCGGCGTTGATCCTCGCCGTCGCCGAGGTGTTTCCGACCGCGATCCCGGGCTTTCCCACCTATCTCACCGCCGCGGTCGGATTCGTCCTGCTGGTGCTGGTCCTCGTCCTGCGGCCGGGCGGGCTGTTCGGCCAGCGCGTGCTCGGATGAAATTCCGCCGGCCGCCGTGGGTCAAGCCGCGCGCCGTGATCGGCCTTCTCGTCGTCTGCGCGGTGCTCGCGATCGGACCGCTGCTGCACAGCGACGTCTACATCCACAACCTCCTGACCCTCACGTTCATCGGCATCGCGGCAGCGCTGGCCTGGAACTGGCTCGGCGGATACGTCGGGCAGGTCAGCTTCGGCCACGCCGCGATGTTCGGCGTCGGTGGATTCGTCTCCGCGCAGCTCGAGCTCAAGCTCGGGTTCCCGATGTTGATCGCCTGGGTCTCGGGCGGCGTCATCGCCGGACTCTTCTCGCTGATCTGGGGCCATCCGACGCTGCGATTGCGCGGCCCGTACTTCTCGATCGCGACCATCGGCGTCGGCGAGGCCACGCGCCTCGTCGGCACGTACTGGGACTGGTTCACCGGCGGCTCCTCCGGCCTCTCGCTGCCGATGCACCACAATCTCAAATTCACGCTCTACTGGTACGCGTTGGGGCTCGCCGCGATCGCGATGGCGATGTCGTACGCGCTGCGCCGCTCGTCGGTCGGCCTCTCGCTGCTCGCGATCAAGAGCGACGTCGACGCGGCCAGCGACGTGGGCGTCTCGGCAACGCGGCTTCAGGATCTGGTGCTGTTCCTCTCCGGCGCGATGATCGGCGTCTGCGGCGCGTCGTACGGATCGTACTTCAGCTACATCGAGCCCGGCGACATGTTCGGCTTCGATCGATCGATCTCCTGGGTGCTCACCGGCGTGATCGGCGGTATCGGCACCATCGCGGGGCCGGCGCTTGGCGCGGTCATCTTCGTCCTCCTGCGGCAGTACCTGATCGCCTCGTACCCGCAGCTCTACCTCGGCTTGTACGGAATCCTCCTCGTGCTGGTGATCCTCTTCGAGCCGCTCGGCCTGACCGGGCTCGCGATGCGCGTGCTGCATCGGGCGCGCCCCGACCTCGCGGTGACCGGCGTGGCGGGGGAGGACTGACCGTGGCGGTTGCCCTGCGCGCGGAGGGACTGTCGAAGCGGTTTGGCGGGTTGAAAGCCGTCGACAACGTCATCCTCGAGCTCGAAGAGGGTCGGATCCTCGGGCTGATCGGTCCGAACGGCGCCGGCAAGAGCACCTGCTTCTCGATGCTCGCCGGATCGACGCCGCCGACCGCGGGCCGCGTCTTCCTCGGCCCCGAAGAGATCACCGGGCTGCCCGCGTTCCGCGCCGCGCGCGCGGGGGTCGTGCGCACGCACCAGATCGTGCGGCCGTTCGCGAATCTCACGATCTTCGAAAACGCGATCGTCGCGGCCGTGCAGTGCTCGGGGCTCGATCGCGCCGGCGCGCGCAGTCTGGCTCGCGAGGTGCTCGACTTCGTCGGGCTCGGGCCGCGCCGTCACGAATATCCCGGCGGCCTCACGCTCGCCGGACGCAAGCGCCTGGAGATGGCGCGCGCGCTCGCCTGCGCGCCTCGTGTGCTGCTGCTCGACGAGGTGATCGCGGGCGTCAACCCCGCCGAGGCGCAGGAGATGGTGACGCTCATCCTGCGCATCCGCGACGAGCGCAAGGTGTCGATCATCATGACCGAGCACGTGATGGCGGCGGTGATGCGCCTGTGCGAGCGCGTAGTCGTGCTCGACGCGGGAAAGCTGATCGCGGCGGGGGAGCCTCGACAGATCGTGCAGGACCCGAAGGTGATCGAGGCTTACCTGGGGAAGAAGCATGCTTGAGGTGCGCGCCATCGACGCCGCGTATGGCGACGTGCAGGTGCTGAGCGGGCTCTCCCTGCAAGTGCAGGAGAAGGAGATCGTCACGCTGCTGGGATCGAACGGCGCCGGCAAGACGACGACGCTGCGCTGCATCACCGGCCTGCTCGCGCCGCGCAAGGGCGAGGTGACGTTCAAGAACCAGCCGCTGTCGAAAGTCGCGGCGAGCGAGCGGGCGGGACTCGGAATCGCGCTGGTGCCGGAGGGGCGCGAGCTGTGGCCGCAGCTGACCGTGCGCGAGAACCTCGAGCTCGGCGCGTACGACAAGCGATCGCGGGCGCGGGCGGCGCAGAACCTCGACCGCGTTCACGCGATGTTTCCGCGGCTGCTCGAGCGGCGCTCGCAGGTGGCCGGCAGCCTCTCTGGAGGCGAGCAGCAGATGTGCGCGATTGGCCGCGCGCTGATGTCCGAGCCGTCGCTGCTGCTGCTCGACGAGCCGTCGCTCGGGCTCGCTCCGATCGTGGTCGAACAGGTGTTCGAGGTCATCCGGTCGCTGCACGCTTCGGGGATGACGATTTTGCTGGTCGAGCAGAACCTGGCGGCGGCGCTCGAGATCGCGACCCGCGGGTACGTGATCGAGACCGGACAGGTGAAGCTGAGCGGCAGCGCGTCGGAGCTGAAGGCGGACCCGAAGATTCGCGCCGCATATCTCGGGCTTTGACACCCGAGCGCGTTGGCGCCGACCCGGTACAACATGGTAGCGATGAGCTCTCGCTGAACGAGGCCTGTCATCGCGAATCGCGCCCGAATACGATCGCGCTCCAGCGAGCCGGCTGTGGCGGCGCCGCCGCCAGGTGGATCGGCGGCGCGGTCCGCTTCTTCGGTGAAGCGCGTACGTCGGGGATGGCTGATTCCGATCGTCCTCGTCCTCACGGCCGCCGTTGCAGCTCCGCGCGTGTGGCAGATGAAACCGGTGCGTCATGCGCGAGCGAGGATCCTCCTTGCGCGCGCGGCGGCGTCCCACGATGCGGCCTTGCTTCGCTCGGCGCTGCGCCTCGAACCGGCCGATGCCGCCGCCCGCCGTCAGATCGCTTCACTCGAATTGAAGGCCGGCGACTGGGAAATTGCATTGCTCGATCTGCAAGCCGCCGAGGAATTCGCGCCGGGTGATCCGGATGCGTTTGTCACCGCGGCGCAGATCCTCGTCGACAAGGGGTGGCTCGAAGCGCCGGAAGCGGTGCTCGATCGCGCGATCGAGATCGCCCCGACGCGCACTGACGCGCGGCGCCTGCGGCGGTACATCCGTTTCCGACTGGGCCGTTATTTCGGCGCGCAGCAAGATGCTCCGAGGCAGGCCGGAGAGACTGTCCCCCCGAAAGCCGCGCCGCGGTCGCAGCGACTCGACGGTCGCGACGTCAGTTTTCGCCTCGAGCAGTGGGCGGGCCGGCTCGGCGACCTGCGGCAGCAGCTCGAGTCGGCCGTGCGCGAAAAAAGCTGGAACGATGCCGAGCACCTCGTGCTCGAAGCGGGAAAGGTCGCTTCCGGAACTGCATTTCCGCCGTTCATGCAAGGGACGCTCGATCTCGCGCGCGGCGATGCGACGGCCGCGGAACGGGATTTCATCGCCGCGCTTGCGGAAGCGCCGCGATCCGCCGTCGTCGCCGGCGCGCTCGGTCGCGCGTGGGCGCGGCAGGGTGGGGCGGCCTTTGCCGGCGATCGGTTGATGCAGCTCGCCGAAAAAGACCCCGGCTTCACTGCGGTCCGCTATCTCGCCGCGCGCGCCTTCGTCGAGGCTGGCGATCCGCTGAAGGCGGAAGGCGCCCTCCGCCGCGGCCTCGAGCTCCAACCCGGCTCGCCGCTGCCGTATCGCCATCTCACCGATTATTACTTCGGCATCGATCGCATCCCGGAGGCGCTCGAGACCTGCCGGCAGGGCGCGGACCGCTTTCCGGGCGACGTGGGCTTGCGCATGATGCGGGCGCAGATCGAGTCGGGAATGGGCCAGCACGACGAGGCGATTCGCACATACCAGCAGCTCTCCACCGAGCGACCGGATCTCGATCTCGTCCTCTACAAGCTCGCCGGGGAGCTGCCCACATCGGATCCGCGCTTCTTCGCCGTCATGCGCGAGATCCAGGGGGACGAGCCGGTCGATCCCGAGCAGTCGGACGCGCTCGGGTGGCTCCTGCTCAAGGCGGGCCAGCTCGATCCCGCGCGGCAGCGGCTCGAAGTCGCGGTGCGCGATTCGCCGGCCAACCCGACGCCGCACTATCATCTCGCCGTGTTGAGCAGCCGCTCGGGAGACCCGGCGCGGGCGAAACAGGAATTGCAGCTCGCGCTCGGATCGGGCCAGCCCTTCGCCGAGCGGCTGGACGCGCTGCGGCTGCTGCGGGAGACTTCCGGGCGATGAAGTGGGTCGGCATCGCCGTTGTCGCGCTCGCCGCCGCCGCGTTCCTGCTGCGGCCGCGGCCGGCGGCTTTCGACATGAAGGCGAAGCTCGCGGAGATCGCGAAGAACGAGGGCACCTGGGACAACCAGTGGGATCACGCGAAGGAGAAGATCGCCGAGCTGGAAGCGGGTCTCGCGAAAGAACGCGATCCGATCAAGATCTTCCAGATCCGCCGTGAAATCGCGCGACACCAACTCTACGAAGGCACGAACGAGGAGGCCATCGCCGGATTCCAGTCGCTGCTCGACGAGTACCGCGCGCAGATGCCGCCGCCTGCTGCCGAGGCGCTGGAGGGCGAACTCGCGTTCGCCTGGTTCCGTCTCGGAGAGACCGAGAACTGCGCGATGCACCATAACGCCGACTCGTGTCTTCTGCCGATCCGCCGTGGAGGAATGCACCATCTGCCGCGCGGTTCGACCGAGGCCGTCAAGCACTACGCGGCGCTGCTCGCCGATCCAGCGATCGATTCGGAGAACGCATACTCGTATCGCTGGCTGTTGAACCTCGGCTACATGACGCTCGGCGGCTATCCCGAAAAAGTCCCGAAGCAGTGGCTGATTCCGCCGGCGGCGTTCGCGTCGGGTTCCGACATCGGCCGCTTCGAGGACGTCGCCGCCGATCGCGGCATCGCCGAGTTCGGCGCGGCGGGCGGCCTGATCCTCGAGGACTTCGACAACGACGGCGCGCTCGACGTCCTGGTCTCGCACATGGGCGTCGAGGATCAGCTCGAGTATTTCCACAACGACGGCAAGGGACATTTCACGCGGCGGACGAAAGAGGCGGGCCTGACCGGCATCGTCGGCGGCATCGACATGTTCCAGGCGGACTACGACAACGACGGGTGCATCGACGTCTTCATCCCGCGCGGCGGGTGGCTCCACGATCACGGCAAGTTCCCCGCGTCGCTGTTGCACAACAACTGCGACGGGACGTTCACCGACGTGACGGCGAAGGCGGGGCTGCTCGCTTACGGACCGTCGATGACCGCGACCTGGGCCGACTTCGACGGCGACGGGTATCTCGATCTCTTCGTCGGCTACGAGATCGACCGCAAGAACGTGAACTGGCCGCCCGAGACCCGCAACTTCGCGCTCTACCTGAACAACCGCGACGGCACGTTCCGCGACGCCAGCGCCGAATCGGGAATCATGCTGGACGGAGTGGTCAAGGCGTCCGTCTCCGGCGACTACGACAACGACGGCCGCCCCGACATCTACGTTTCTCTTCTGGGCAAGCCCAACAAGCTCTACCGCAACCTCGGTGGCGGGAAGTTCGAGGACGTCACCGCCCGCGCCGGCGTGGCCGAGCCGGTGATGAGCTTCACCACCTGGTTCTTCGACTACGACAACGACGGCTGGCCCGACATCTTCGTCACCGGCTACTTCGCCACGCTCTCGGACGTCGCGCGCGAAGTGCTCGGTGACAAGGCCAACGCGCGCGGCGAGCGGCCACGGCTCTACCATAACAACCGCGACGGCACGTTCACCGACATGTCGCGCGAGGCGCACCTCGATCAATTGCTGCTGACGATGGGCGCGAACTTCGGCGATCTCGACAACGACGGATACCCTGACTTCTACCTGGGGACCGGCGCATCGATACTCACGGCGCTCGTCCCGAACCGCATGTTCCACAACGTGGAAGGACGCACGTTCGAGGACGTGACCACGTCGGGCGGCTTCGGGCACTTGCAGAAGGGGCACGGCGTTGCCTTCGGCGACGTGCAGCACTTCGAGAACCTCGCGGTCGATCGCACGTACCAGATCCGCGAGGATCAATCGGCGCTAGCGGCGCGTTAGCGTGTAGCGGCCCGGGCCGAGGGCAAGCCCCGAGATCTTCGACGTTTCGCCGGTCGGCCAGCGGACTGACACAGACGCGACCGACGGCCAGTCGCCGAGGCCGAAATGGGCCAGCGGCGCATCGAACGACTGGTACCCGCCGCTGCCCTTGATCTCGCGCACCTGCAGTCGCCCGTCCGGAGAGCGGATCTCGATGCGCGCGCCGATCGCCTGGCGATTCGGCGCGGTCCGATCGTCGATCGAAAGAACGAACGCCGATCCCTTCGGCGCGTCGTTGCGGAAGATCACCGGCGTGAGCTGGAACGGGTGGGTGATGATGTCGAGGTCGCCGTCGACGTCGAAGTCCGTATAGACGTACGAGCCGGTCGGGACGTGGTCCTCGAGGCCGAACGCACGGGTCGCGTCGGAGAACGTCTTGCCCTGCTCGTTCCGGTAGAACGTGGCCGAGACGCTGCCGGGACGGAGCCGAGAGCCCTGCGCGACGTAGAGGTCCTGCCAGCCGTCGTTGTCGAGGTCGGCGAACTTCGCGTTCCACGTCCAGCCGCCGAAACCGGCGTGCCAGTCGCCGGTGATCTCGCGGTACGTCTCCGGGCCGGGCGTGTAGAGCAGGTTCGAGTGCTTCACCTG
>JAIVGS010000352.1 GCA_020201435.1 Myxococcales bacterium | reverse complement strand
AATGCGAAGAGGACGCTCGTCAAGGTTCCAGTGCGCGACGTTGACGCCGGCATCCCGGTGTACGTGAAGATCCTCGACGAAGCCGAGTGGCAGATCGAGCCAGCGCTGGTCGTAATGCACGCCGCGGTCGACGGCGTGGATGCACAGAGCATCGACCCGCTTCTGCCACCAGCGCAAGAACGCGGACGCCGACTCGCCTCGGCTGACCCCCACCACGCCCGCATTGAATGCGCCGGCTTGATGCAGGACGAGCTCGCGCTCGATGCGATCCGATCCCGTGGGTGGACGAAGACGGTGCGGGACGAGCGTCAGTGCATGGCTGCGGACCGCTTCGAACAGGGACGTGAGGTCGGCGAGAACGACGATGTCGGGATCGATGAAGAGCGCACTGTCGTTTTCGTCCAGCAGGCGCGCGAGGAGGTAGGGCTTCAGCGCGATCGCGAACTCGCGCTGCGTCGTGCGGAAGCTGAGGCTGCGCACGTCGGGAATACCCAGCTCGGCCGGAGTCAGGATCGAGAATGGTTCGCGGGCGGGGTCGAGTGAGCTGTCCAGCTTGTCCGCGAGACCGACCACGAGCCGGGTGCCGGGATGGCTGTGCTCGAGCGACCGCGCGAGGACTCGTGCGAACGGAAGGTAATTTCTCGCCACGACGGTCCCGACCGCGAGGGTGTTCAGCGCAGTCCCTCCGGTACTCCGTGCTCCCTGACTCCCGACGAGCGGGTCCAGCGCAGAAACGCACGCCGATGACGCCCGAGCACGTCGGGGAACGCGAGCTGAAGGTCGGGCCGTCCCTCGTACACGCCGAACCAGAAGCGGCTGGGCGGCCGCCGCCCGTCCGCCGGCTCGTTGAGCCAGGTGACAAGGCTTGCGTCTCCGGCCGGGTCGAACGGATCCCCGAACCGCGATACGTCCTCCATCCTTCGATAGATGTCCCGCGCGACCTCAGGAATCGCGGTGCCGTCGCTGAAACGTTCATATGCATAGGGCCACGCGCGCGTCTCGCCCCACGCGGCCTCGAGGAGCGCCTCGCGGTAGCGCTCGAAGACAACGCCGGCATCGCCGAGCTCCGCCGTTCTCAGCCGCGACGAGTATCTCGTCGCGGCCTCGGGATGGCCGGCGTCGTAGCCGCTGAAACGAAACAGTCGGCACGGGCGACCGTCGACCCACACGGCACGTTCCACGACCGCGACGTCGCGGTCGGGAAGACTCCAGTGACCGCTGTTCAGGCCGGCGTCGTGAAGCACGTGGACATTCTCGAAGTACGCGGGCGCAAGGTCGAGCCATCGCTGCTCGTAGTGGATCCCGTCGACGACTGCGTATCGACAATCGCGGTAGACGCGATCCTGCCACCACGCCAGCAGCCGGTCGGACGGCTCGCCTGCGGCGACGACGACGAGACCGGCGTTGAACACACCGGCGAGGAGGATCGTGAGCTCCCTCTCCTCTGCGTCGGCCGCGACGACCGGCTCCAGTAGGTGCGGCGTCAGCCCCACCGCGCCTGAGGGGAGCGCCTCGGCGACGGAGGCGAGCTCGCCGAGGACGAGGCTTTCTTGCTTGATGAAGACGACTCGCTCGTAGCCAAGGCGGAGGAGCGCCGCGATCAGGAACGGCGTCGCTGCATAGGACAGGGGCTGTTGCGGAAGCCGGAAGCGGAACCTCGGCTCGTCGGGAATGTCGAGGTCGCGGAGGAAAAGCACGTCGTAGGGCTCGTCCGCAGGGTCGAAGTAGCCCTCGACCTCGTCCGCTAGCAACACGAAGAAGGGGACGCCTGGATGGTGCTCGGTGAACGACGAGGCGACGACGCGCGCAGACGCGAGCATGCTCTTGGCGGCGATCGTTGCGCCGACGAGGCCGCCGGGAGCGCGGTCGGTGGTGGGAGTGCGGTTCGCGATGCGCCTACGATCGCACGGGTTGCGCTCTGGCGGCCCGGCTAGCCTGTCCGGGCACGTGAGCGAAATCCCGCATCCGCTCAGATCGACCCGGCCGACGAGTGGGGCTGCTTACTACATGCGCGTCTTGCGCGTCGTCGGCGTGATCCAGGGATATGTCTGGTCGTTGGCCAAGCCGCTCGCGTACTTCGGCGTGCTCTGGCTCGTGTTCGCCCACCTGTTGCGGACCGCGAACCAGACGGAGCACTTCACGCTCTTCTTGCTGATCGGCATTCTGCTTTTCACCTTCTTCTCCGACACCGTCGGGGTGATGCTGCCGTCGATCGTGCACGGCGGCTCGATTCTCAGGCGTCTGGCGTTTCCGCCCATCCTCGTGCCGCTGTCGGCGTCCGTCGGGACCTGCATCACCTTCCTGGTGAACATCTCCGCGCTCGTCGTCTTCATCGGAATCGGCCGAGTCAGTCCGCGTCCTGCGTGGCTGCTCGTGCTGCCGCTCCTGGCAGAGCTGTACCTCTTCTGTCTCGGCGTGGGGCTGTTGCTCGGAGCGCTCTACGTCCGCTTCCGCGACATCGGGCAGCTCTGGGAGCTCGGCGTGCAGCTCTTGTTCTTCGCGTCTGCGATCTTCTATCCGATCGGAATTCTTCCGGGCTGGGCGGAGAAGGTCGCGTTCGTCAATCCCTTCGTCCAGATCATGCAGGACGTCCGCCACGCCGTGCTCGGCACGAGCGGACCCAACGATGTGACGGCCGCGTCGGTGTATGCGGGCGCGGGCGGTAGAGCGATCCCGATTGCGCTCGCGCTGCTCATCTTCCTCGGCGCGCTCGCCTTCTTCAGACGCGAAGGTCGGTATTTCGCGGAGCGGGTCTGAGTGGCCTCTGCAATCGAAGTTGCGGGTGTCTCCAAGTCGTTCTTGATTCCGCACGAGCAACGCACCTACTTCAAGGAGTACTTCCTGCATCCGTTTCGCCGGACGCAGTACGAGCGGAACGAGGCGCTCAGGGATGTGACCTTCTCGGTCGAGGCCGGCGAATTCTTCGGCATCTTCGGGCCGAACGGCAGCGGGAAGAGCACGCTTCTGCGCATCCTCGCCGGTATCTACGTTGCTGATGCGGGGCGGGTGCGGGTGAACGGTCTGCTCTCGCCGTTCATCGAGCTGGGCGTCGGCTTCGACCTCGAGCTCAACGCGCGCGACAACATCCGGATCAACGCAACACTGGCGGGTCTCACGCGCAGGCAACTCGACGCGCGCTTCGACGAGATTCTCGAGTTCTCCGAGCTCGAGCGATTCGTCGATCAGAAATTGAAGAACTACTCCTCTGGAATGCTGATGCGCCTCGCCTACTCGATCGCGATCCAGATCCCCTTCGACGTTCTCTTGCTCGACGAGGTCCTCGCAGTCGGCGACGAGAGCTTCCAACAGAAGTGTTTCGCGACATTCGAGCGCTTCAAGGTCGAGGGGAAGACAGTCGTGCTGGTGACGCACCAGCTCGATCTGCTGAAGGGTTTCTGCGACCGCGTGCTGTTGCTCGAACATGGCGTCGTCAGCGCGGTCGGTGCTCCGGCCGACGTCATCGACGCGCCCCACGAGGGCGCTCTGGTCGGATGAGATGCGCCGCCGCGCGCGCACGCGTCTGACTGCTCTTCGGCGCGCCGTCGGGCAGACGGGGTGGGGGCGGGCCATTCAGCGCCGCCGACGGGCGCGGCTGAACGTCCCGCGTGCGCGGCCGCCGGATCCCGAGTTGCTTGGCGAGGCGGACGCGCGCGTGCTGGCAGATGCCCTCGCATGGGCTGAAAACCGCCCTCGGCGAATTCATGCGGACGCGAATCCGCGCCCGCGGTTCAGACGGCCGATCGAGAACGTCCTCCTGATCAGCCATTGCGACTTCACGGGCAACAGCGCCGTGCACGCGTACAAAATCGCGTCGGAACTTCACGCGCGCGGGTTGTCGGCGGCCATCGCGGTGCCCGACGATCCGGAGACCGTCGGTCAGATCGGCCGACCGCCGTTTCGCGTCCTCTCCTACGCCGAGGCGTCCACCCTCCGGCCGGACCTGGTCCATGCCTTCACTCCACGCGAGCGCGTTCGGAAGCTCGCCACGCAGGTTGTGACCGCTTCGGGCTGCCCCTTCGTCGTCCACCTGGAGGACAACGACCGTGCGATTCTCGCCGCCGAGCTCGCGCGCAGCAGCGAGGATCTCGAGGCGCTGCCTGCGGTAGTCCTCGACGGAGTCATCCGCGACGGACAGGTGCATCCGATCCGCGGTCCGCACTTCGTGCGGCAGGCGTCCGGCGTCTCGGCCGTGATCGAGCGACTGCTCGAGTTGGCGCCTGCCGGGATACCGACAGCGGTCGTCACGCCGGGCGTGGACGAGGACCTGCTGGAGCCTGCTCGATCGCGCGACGACGTTCGGGCGGATCTCCGCATCGGGCCCGGGGACTTCGCGGTCCTCTACACCGGCACCATCCACGCGGCCAACGCGGACGACATGCGGAGCCTCTACGGCGCGCTCGCGAGGCTGCGGGCAGACGGCCATCCAGTCGTGCTCGTAAAGACGGGGTGGAACGCGATCGACCCGCCGGAGCTTGAAAGTGCGGCGGTCCGGGAGCTCGGGTGGACCTCGCGAGATGCATTGTCCGGGCTCCTCGGGGCAGCCGACGTGCTCGTGCAGCCCGGCCGTCCAGGACCGTTCAACGACTACCGGTTTCCGGCGAAGCTGCCCGACTATCTCGCCTCCGGCAAGCCAGTCGTCCTCACTCGCACGAATCTGGGTCTGAAGCTTCGCAACGGGCGCGAAGCGATCGTGCTGGACGAGGGCACCGAGGAGCAGATCTACGATGCGATCGCCTCGCTCCGCCGCGATCCGCGGCGTGCGCGTGAGCTCGGTGCGCAAGGCCGCGCATTCGCGTTTCGCGAGCTGCGCTGGCCGGCGAGCGTCGACGAGGTCGAAGCGCTCTATCGCGACGTCACGGAGCCGCCGCCGCTGGCGGCGCTCGAGCTTCCGCCGCCGGTGCGCGTCGTCGCGGTCTCTTCCGCGCGCGCGAGCGAGAAAGGCGCGTTGGTATTCACCCGGCGATCGGAGTACGAGACGGCACTGCGTCAACTTGTCCTCCGTGCGTTGGCGCAGGATGGAGTGCGGGAGCCTGTCGTATACGCCGACCCTCGTGGCGCACCGTCGAATGTGGCGTGGCTCAAGGCAACCCGTGCGGGCGCGCGCGACGGCGTCCGCCAGTTCTATGCAAGTCGTGGGCTGCGTGTCAGCAAGCGAGCGGTCGAGAAGCTCGTACGGATCGACTGATCGGTATGTCGCGTTCATTACGGTCGAGATGGCTGAAGGGCATTCCGACGCGGCGTCGTGAGGTAGCCGGCCGACCAGAAACGCCCGAGCTCGCTGCACCAAGGGAACACGGTGCGAGGG
>JAIVGS010000248.1 GCA_020201435.1 Myxococcales bacterium | reverse complement strand
CTCGTAAACGGCGTCGTTGTTTCGCGCGTAATAGAAGAGGTTCGTGCCGTAGCCGAGATCGACGTCGGTGTACGCGAGGGCGGTGTACGAGTAGCCGAGCCCGAACCGGTCGTTGATGTCGCCGCTCACCGCGATGGTGCCGAAGGTGGAGAAGAACGTCGCGTCGGTGCGCACGTAGTAGAAGAGATTCGGCCCGTAGCCGAGGTCGTTGTGCGCGAAGGCGAGCGCGTTGAAGCCGACGCCCACTCCGAACCGATCGGTGATGGCGCCGCTCGTCGAGATGGTGCCGAACGTCGAGAACCCGGTGTCGTCGTGGCGCAGGTAGTAGAAGAGGTTGGGTCCGTAGCCGAGGTCGGCGGCGACGAAGGTCAGCGCGTCGAACGAGTTGCCCACGCCGAAGCGGTCGGTGGCGGCGCCGTTCAGGTCCAGGCTGCCGAAGGTCGAGAACCCCGTGTCGTCGTGCCGCAGGTAGTAATAGAGGCCCGGGCCGTAGCCGACGTTGACGTCAGCGAACGTGAGCGCGTCGAATCCGCTGCCGATGGCGAAGGCGTCGGCGACCTCTCCGCTGGTGTCGATCGTTCCCACCACCGAGTTCCCGTTGTCGTCCTGCCGCAGGAAATAGACGAGCGGCTGGACGACCGCGATCGTCATCAGCCGCGACTTCGACACGCCGCGCCGGTCGGTGACGACGGCGGTGAACGAGTGCGCCGACGGTGTCACGTCGTCGGCGACGATCCCCGAAATGGCGCCGCCCGCGGACATGCCCAGGCCGTGCGGCAGCGGCGTCGCAAGCGACCAGGAATAGGGCGGCAATCCGCCGGTCGCCTGCAGGGTCGCGTTGTACGTGCGGCCGATCGCGGCGCCCGTCAGCGTGCCGATGATCGTCAGGGGAGCGGTCGCGACGGTCGGCTTCGTCGAGCCGGTGTTGGCCGCCTGCGCGACGACCACCGGGGTCACCGTGGTGACGATCTGCTGCATCGTGGTGAGCGTCACGTTGCCGCGCAGCGTGATCAGCGCGCGCTCGCCGGGCTGGAGCGAGAGCGTCGAGTTCGCCACGTCGGGGTTCGCCACGTCCGGGTTCGCGACGTCGGGACTGGCCGGGTCGAGAATGTTCGGGTGCAGCACGTTCGACTGCAGGGTGTTCTGCGTCTCCTCCTTCAGATTGCACTGCACCGCCACCGGAGTGCGGTACGACTTGTTGACGATCAGCTGCAGCTTCGCGCCGGGCGGCGCGTTCCCCACCAGCTTCACGGTGTACGAGGCGCTGGTGTTGCCGTCGTTCGTGATCGCGTACGTCGCATCCGAGATCGTCGAGTTGGCGACGTCGGGATTCGCCACGTCCGGGTTGGTCACGTTGACGTTCGCCACGTCGGGGTTGGCCACGTCGGGGTTGGCGACGTCGGGATTCGCCACGTCGGGATTGGCGACGTCCGGGTTGGCCACGTCCGGATTCGGCACCGCCGACTTCCCCTCGTTGGGATTCGCCACGTCGGGGTTGGCGACGTCCGGGTCGTAGATCTCGAGCGTGCCGATGTCGGCCGGAGAGCTGTCGGGATTGACGAGGGGCGGGACGGTGCCGTCGGCGTTGAAGACGATGAAGCTCGAAAGGCCGCCGGCGACGATGCTCCCGGTCGGTCCCGGCGCGGTGATCTCGTCGGCGCGAACGGTGACGCTGGCCGTCGGCGCCTGCGGACTTCCGGAGATGACGAACACCGACCGCGCGATGCCGGCGCGCGCCGCCACGCTGACGTCGAGCGTCTTGGTGGCCGCCGGGAGCGGGCTGGGAAGCGGGGTGGTGTTGGGCGCCTGGACGAAGGAGGCGAACCCGCCGTTGGGCGGCTGGTTCACGATCGTCAGCCGGAACGACTTCTTGACGCTGGTCAGGTTCTGCACGACGAGCGAGAAGGCCCGCTGCACAGTCGCGCTGAGCGGCTTGGTGTTCTGGGGCGACGCGAGCACCAGGCCCTCGGTGATGCGCGAGCTGTAGATGTTCTGATTGCGCATTCCCTCCTGGCCGACGCGGCAATCGGGGGCTCCGCCGGGATGAGTCGGATCGAAGAAGCTGGGGCGATTCGCGTCGGTGCCCACCGGCGTGTAGTCGTGCCAGTCGTTGTTGAGCGGCGGCCGCACGTCCTGGTTGCTGGTCCACGTTACGATGTGGACTGGCGCGCTCGCCGGCGAGCTGTTGAACGACCATCCGGTGCCCTTCGGCACGAACGTCTGGCCGGCAATGTCGATGTAGTCGCCGAAGAACGGCACGTCGCCGCCCTTGAACAGCGGCAGCCCGGGCGGGTCTACTTGAAGCTGCCGGATGGTCCCGGTCGCGTCGCCGGCGAGGACGCCGGACTTGTACCGGGAGACGCGCGCGGTGGTGAAGACCGGCGACGTGCCCGGATTCGCCTCGGCGACGACGACGTCGATGGTGTGCCGGCGCAGGTTCAGGGGCGGATTCGCGTCGCTGAGGAACGGCGTGAACACCTTCGTCGGATCGACCAGCAGCTCGCCCGCGAGGTTCAGCGTCTCGAGGAACAGGCGTCCCTGCGCGTCGGGGGCGGAAAGCCGCGCGAAGGTGGAGGAGGTGTGGTCGAGGCGCAGATCGTAAAAGGCGGCGAGCAGCTTGCCCTGCGTGAAGGCGAGCTGTGGCATCAGCTGGTGGCCGCGGCTGAACGAGTCGGCGGTGTCGTCGAACAAGGGCGCGCCGCTGACAATGAATTGCTTCAGCGAAAGCCCCGCCGAGGTGACGAGGATGCTGCCGGGAAGGTTGACGAGCTGGATGCGCGCGTCGCCGTACGGCGCGGTCCGCTGCGACCAGGCGAGGTAGATCCGCCCCGGGATGCCCGGAAAGCCGCTGTCGTCGACCGCGATCGCGGGGAACGCATTGGTGCGGAAGGTGGCGCCGCTGGTGCCCTGGTCGAAGAACGTCGCGGCGCCCGGATTGGCGAAGTCGTACGCCGGCAGCGTGACGAGCGGGATCCCGGGCGTGAAATTGCGGCCGCCGTCGATGGAAACGGCGCCGAGGATGGAATCGGGCCGCGTCGTGCTCTTGAACCGGCGCCAGATCGCGTAGACGAATCCGGCCTCGGGATCGACCTTGAGCGCGATGCCCTGGTGCAGGTTCGAAGTCCCGAGCGTCAGCTCGTCGAGGGCGATGAACGCTTTCGGCGCGCTCCAGGTCGCGCCGCAGTCGGTGGAGCGGCTGAACATCAGCTGGCTGCCGATGGTGGCGCCGGACGCGTTTTGGAAGAACTTCGTGTAGGCGAGGTACACGTTGCCGGCGGCGAACGGGCCCTGCGTGACGGGCGCGCCCGCCTGCTTCACGGTCAGCGTGCAGGTCGACGCGCCCGAGCGCGGGACGTCGACGGCGATCCACGGCTTGTCGAGGAACTCGCCCGGCTGCGCCGCGGCGACGACCCGCGTGCCGCCGTACCGGATCGGATCGGTCGTGTCGTCGAAGACCGTGCCGGGCGCGGCGTTGCCGTTTTCGCGATTGTTCAGGTCGACGTAGCGTGAGACGAACACCACCCCCTGGCTGGTGGCGCGGTTGAAAGCGATGCCCGCGTAGTAGAAGAGCCCGTTGGTGCCGGAGCGGACGACCGGGTCGGAAGCGGTGGTGAAGCCTTTCAGCGGGGAGGCCAATCCGTCGGCGCTGCCGTCCTGCGCGTAGCCGGGGACGAGCGTGCTCTGCCAGGTCTGGCCGCCGTTGAAGGACTTGAACAGGCCGAGCCACGCGTCGCCGGTGTTCTCGTCATTCTCCAGCTGGTCGGGCATCGGCAGGTCGACGGTGCGGTAGTCGTTGGCGCCCGCGAGCAGGTGCAGCGGGTTGCGGCTCGACATCCCAATGGACGGCTCGTTCTGGCGCTGCAGGAAAGGATCGCCGCCCGGCAACTGGCGGCCCGACACCATGTTGACGTTCTGTCCGGGCGTCGGGTCCGCGTGCGCGGATACCGAAAAGACGGAAACGGCCACCAGCGCGAAACCGCGCGAAACGCCTGCAACGGGATGCATGGAGATCCCCCCTGCATCTGGTGCTACTGCCGCTTGCGAGGACGGGTCAAGTGAGCGCTGGGCCTGAATCGCGTAGACTTGCGCGCGATGACCTCGCCGCAGCAGACCAGGTCCGTCGAGATCCTGCCGGGATCGCGCGGTAACCGCCCGACGCCACAGCTGTTTTTGACGTTGGTCTGCGACCGGCCCGCACTGCCCTCGGTGCGCATCTCGCTCGTTGGCGTCGACGAGGTGGTCGTCCGCCGGGCGGCGGCGGGCGCGCCGGCGGCGGCCGCGATGCTGGAGCAGCGCCGGCTGACGCTGGCGGTTCCCGACGACTGGATGTCCGCGACCCACGCCACGCTGCGCCGCGTCTATGGCTCGTGGGTCCTCCAGGACGCGAAAGCGAAGAACGGCTCGTTCGTCAACGGCCTGCGGGTCGACCGCAAAGAGCTCGCCGACGGCGATCTGCTGGAGCTCGGGCACACGTTTCTGTTCTTCCGGGCCGGCCTGGAGGTGCCGCCGGACGCGGCGGCGATCGTCGCCTCCGACCAGCTGCGGCCGGCGGCGCCGGCGTTTTCGACGCTGGTTCCCGCGCTCGACGAGGAGTTCCGCCGCGCCGAGGCGATCGCGCCGTCGAGGATTCCCGTGCTGATCGAAGGCGAGACGGGCACCGGCAAGGAGCTGGTCGCCTCGGCGATCCACGCGCTGTCGCTGCGGCGCGGCCCCTTTCTGCCGGTCAACTGCGGCGCGGTCGCGCCGGCGCTCATCCACGAGGAGCTGTTCGGCGAGGTCCGCGAGGCAGCCGTCGGAGCTGCGGCGGTCGCGAAGGCCGGCCTGGTGCAGAGCGCGGAAGGCGGTACGCTCTTTCTCGACGAGATCGGCGACCTGCCCTCGGTTTCGCAGCCGGTGCTGCTGCGGATGCTGCACGACGGCGAGATCCTGCCGCACGGCGCGGCGCGGCCGCTGCAGGTCGACGTGCGGGTCATCGCCGCGACGCAGCGCGACCTGCACTCCTCCTTCCGCGCCGATCTGCTGGCCCGGCTGGAGGGCCTGCGGCTTTCGCTCCCCCCGCTGCGCGAGCGGCGCGAGGATCTCGGCGTGCTGATCGGCGCCATCCTGCGCGAGCGGGGATCTTCGGGCGCCTCCTTCGCGGCCGACGCGGCCCGCGCTCTGCTCCTCTACCAGTGGCCGCGCAACGTGCGCGAGCTGGCCAAGGCGCTAGAGGCGGCGCTGGTCCTGGCGAAGGGCGGGCCGATCGCGCTCGACCATCTCGATCGCGAGATCGCCCGCGCGTCGCAGCCGCGGCCGAGGCGCGCGGAGCCCCCCCCGCGACAGCAGCCGGAAGCGCCGCCGATCACACGCTTCCAGCATTTCATCGACGAGCTGTGGCGCCGGCACGTGGTCCGGGTGGTGGTCGCCTACGCCGTCGCGGTGTTCGGCGCCCTGCAGGGGCTCGACATCATCGTGACGCGGCTCTCGCTGCCCGCGCAGTGGATGACCTGGTTCGTCGTCGCGTCGCTGGTGGGCATGCCGGCCGCGGGTATCCTCGCCTGGATCTTCGACTGGACCGCCCGAGGCATCGTGCGCACGCCCAGCGTGGCGCCGGGCGAAGCCGCCCCGCCTCGCGGCCGGCAACGTCGCCAGCGCCTCGTCTTCGCCGCGCTCGGGGTGCTCGCGCTGCTGGTCGCCGGTGGCGCGGTGTGGTGGCGCAACCGCGGCTGACGGCATCAACCGCCGCGCCTCCCGCTGCTGCCCCCGCGGCGTCATCGGCTCGTGGCCGCGCAGCTTCAGCGGCGCTTGTCGTACTCGTCGTGGCGGCGCCACCACACGCCCGTCTCGTTGCGACCCCTGGGTGCGCGGTCGAGCCATTGGTACATGCCCCAGAGGCCGTCCAGTCCGCGCGCATAGGCCGAATACGTGTGGTAGACGGCGCCGTCCTCGAGCACGAAGGCGCTCACGCCCGGGCGCTCGCGCAGGTACGTGGCCGCATCGGTTCCGGTCGTCGCCGCGATTTCGCTGACGAATCCGTGATCGTCACCCGACTGCCACTTCTCCTCGCGCCGGTAGTTGTATTCGATGCCCCCTTCGCGCTGCTGCGCCTCGCTGAATCCGACGGCGAAGTCGAAGTTGAAGTCGCTGCCGTGCGACGATGCCCAGGGAAACGTCCACCCCATGCGTCGCTTGAATCCCTGCAGCTTCGCGAGCGGCGCCCGCGACACCGCCGAAAGCGTGACGTCGTGGTTGGCCAGGTGGACGGCGACTCCGTTGAACCCGTCCGCGATCGACGAGCAGGACGGGCATCCCGCCGTATAGTCGGGCCCGAACATGAAGTGGTAGACGAGGAGCTGCGAGCGCCCGCGGAACAGGTCTGCCAGCGAGGCGCTTCCCTCGTCGGTCTCGAATCGATAGTCCTTGTCGACCCGGACCCACGGCAGGTCCTGCCGCCGCCGCGCCAAATCGTCGCTGCGCCGCGTGAGCTCCTTCTCCGCCTGGAGGAGCTCGATCCGCGCTGCGAGCCACTCTTTACGCGTCCCTGTCAGGTGCTTCGTCATCGGTTCTTCTCCTTGTTTTGGTTGTTCGTTCCTCCGCCGAGGAGGCCGACCTTCCTCGCGCCCCGCGACAGGAGTGCTTCCGTCAGGGCGCGCCCGATGCCGCGGTTGGCGCCCGTCACCAGGGCGACCGCTCCTTCGCTCTTCTGCGCTTTCATGGTCCGGTTCCTTTCGGTGGTTGCTGATCCTGAGAGAGGGTTAACGGCGCGCATCGATCGGCGGGAGTTACAAGTGTGGCGGGATTCCGACGGCCGCCGCGGAGCTTCCTCACCACGAGCGCGGCGATTCCGCCCGTCGAAGATGCCGCCCCGGCGGCGATCCAGACCGCGGTCGCGACGCATGCGGGACACATGACTATCGCCTCTCCCGCTTCGGACGGCGCACGGCGCGGACCCTTCCGCTCGATCCGCCGCCGCAATAGAAGAGGTCGGCCCCGTCGGACTCCAGGCCGCTGACGCCGGTGCCGCGCGGCATCTCCAGCCGCTCGAGCACGGCGCCGCTCTGCGGGTCGATCCGGCGGATGTCGCTCTCGTCGCCTTCCCAGGTGCCGTGCCACAGCTCGCCGTCGACCCAGGTCACGCCGGTGACGAAGCGGTTGGACTCGATGGTGCGCAGGATGGCGCCGGTCTCGGGATCGATCTGGTGGATTTTGCGATCGCGGTACTGGCCCACCCACAGGCTGCCCTCGGCCCAGGCGAGGCCCGAGTCGGCGCCGTGGCCGGGCGCCGGGATCGATGCGACGACCTCGCCGTTTGTGGGATCGATCTTTTCGATCCGCGCTTCGGCGATCTGGTAGAGGTGCGTGCCGTCGAAGGCGGTGCCCGCGTCGCCGGCGTGGTCGAGCGTGCGCGTGGTCTGGCCGCTTCCGGGATCGAAGGCGATGAGCTTGGACCCAAGAGCGGCCCAGACCCGGCGGCCGTCGTGGGTGACGCCGTGAATGTGGTCGGCGAAAGGTCCGTATTCGCGGACGACCTCGGCCACTTGCGCCAGTGCCTGTGGTTTCGCCTTGTGGGTGCGTGGCATCGCGCGCTCCTTGCGGCTTTGGAACGGCGCCGCGGAGTCAGGTGTAGCCGACCGGCAGCGCGGCGGGGAGTAACAAGGTCGTCGTGAATCCGGCCAGCGGCGGCGACAGCCAGCGCCGTGCGCGCGCGCGCCCGATCGAGCGCACCCGTCCGGCGGCCTCCAGCTCGGCGAGCGCGCGCTGGACCGTGCGCTGGCTGGCGCCGAGGGCCAGCGCAATGCCCGAGCTCGACCAGCCCGAGCCGTCGGCGAGCAGCGCCAAGAGCGACGCCTGGTCGCCGTCGATCGGCGGCACCAGGACGATGACGGCGCGCTCGCCCCGCGGCATGAGCGCGAAGCCGCGTACCGTGGCCTCGATGCGCGCGAGCGGCGAGACGAGCGCGCGCAAACGGCCGATCTCGACGCGCAGGCGCGCCCGGTGCGACTCGTTGGGACGGCGGGCGCCGAACGCGCGCGCGATCAGGGTCTGCCGATCGACGTCACCGGGCCACGCCTCCGCGAGCGCGCGTGCCAGTGCGAACAGCACCGGCCGGCGCGCAAGCGGACGCCAGAATTCGCCGGCGCGCAGGCCGCGACGGCAGGCGTCGACCACGAGCGCGCCGGAAGCAAGCACGGCTTCGACGTCCTCGAGGCGCAGCAGCGCCTCGCGGCCGGCGTGGAGGCGCCGGGCGGCGGGCCGATCGAGCGCAGCGCGCGCTTCGGCCACCTCGGCGAGGAGCGCGGGCACGCGGGCGCGTCCGGCCGCCTCGTGGGCGCGGGCGAGCGCCGCTTGCGCCGTTGCCGTGCGCAGCGTGCGCCGCGCGATCTCGGCCGCAGCCAGCTCGGCCACCGCCAGCAGCGACGGCGGTTGACCGCGCGCATCGAGGCGGGTCAAGGCGGATGCCGCCTCGTCGAGATGGCCGAGCAGGAGCAGGCGTCGCACCGCGATCAGGCGAGCTTGCAAAGCGTTGGCACGATCGGCGCGCGCGTCGAGCGTGGCCGTGGCCGCCGCGAGCGCGTGCGGCGAGCCCCGGAGGTCGCGCATGGCAAGGGCCACCTCGGCCTCGGCGACGACGCACCGCGCGCGCGCCAGGTCTTCGTGCGCGCCGAAGCCGCGGGCGGCGCGCCGGAGCAGTTCGCGGGCGCGCGGGTACTCGCCGAGTTGGGCCATGGCGATGCCGCGGAGGGCGAGCGCCGGCGGGTCGTCGCGCAGGGCGACGCGCTTGAGGGCGCTGACCGCGTCGCCGCCGGCGAGCGCGCGTGCGGCGGCAGTGATCAGGGAGTCCATCCGACGACAGATTACGCCGCGGCGGCTTCATTTCGCGCCGCGCTCGCTACCCCGGGCGGCGGGCCGTGAACTCGCTCGACAATCCAGGACGCGCGCTCGGTGTCTGGATCTTCGGCGAGGAAGATCCGTACTGCGCAGAGCACCACGAGTGGCCCTGAGTCGAAGCGGCTCCGCGGTGGATGTCTGGTTGTGGTGCTCGCAGTTCGCACGCCGACGGCGGCGTGGTAAGCAAAAGCTGCCTTCCCCCGAACGCAGCCTTTGCTCGCGAGCGCAACCGTTGCTCGATCGCGCCCCCCTGACCGCCCGTAAACACTGAATTGTTGGCCGTCCGGCAGTTGGCGCCTTCCTTGCTACCGGGTTCGCCGTTCCACCGCTCCGTCCCCCGGGAGGCAACTGGTGAAGAAGCGCAACCTGTCCTGGACTGCACTCGCGCTGTTGGCGCTCATGCTGGCGGCCGCCGACGCGGCAACTCCCGACCACGGGACCGTCTCGGTCGCGAGCCCGCAGCTCTCCTACACCGGCGGACCGTTCTACACGCCGAACGCGACCGACAGCTCGACCGGCGTCACCTGCGACGCCGCCGACCCGTGCGATCAGTTCGCGCTCACGGTCGACCTGCCCGCCGACTACGCGACGACCCATCCCAACGACCAGCTCCGCATCGAGGTCGGCTGGAATGACCCGACCAACGTGCAGGACCTCGACGTCTACGTCGCCGACGCGAGCGGCCAGTACACCGGCAAGAACACCGACACTTCGAATCCGGAAGTGATCGTGATGCCGGCGGGGTCGGGCAAGCGGACCTACACCATCCAGGTCTCGCCGTCCTTGACCACCGCGCAGGCCTTCACCACCAGCGTCGCGCTGCTCGCCGCCGCAGGGCCGCCGCCGCCGCCGCCGCAGCCACCGCCGCCGGACGTGATCGCGCCGCGCTACTACAACTACGCGCCGTCGGCCGGCATCGGCGAGAACTCGGGCGAGCCGTCGATCGGCTACAACCTCAAGACCCACCGCGCGATGTACATCGCCGGCCTGCAGACGCTGCGTGCGACGTTCCCGGAGAACCTGCCGCCGCAGGGCGCGACGCCGGAGTCGTGCGACGCTCAGTGGGACGACGTCTCCACGATCGTCACCAAGACCAAGTCGGTCGATCCGATCCTCTTCACCGACCAGCGCACCGGCCGCACGTTCGTGTCGCAGCTCAACAGCCTGACGCAGACGGCGTCGGCGGGCGTGCTGGTCGGCTTGAACAGCCTGTTCGCGTTCACCGACACCGACGGCGAGGGCGGCAACACCGGCTGGACGCCCGGCCAGATCAACCCGCCCGACGGCAGCTACGATCATCAGACCGTCGGCGCCGGGCCGTATCCGAGCCCGATTCCGCCCGGCATCAACCCGATCTATCCCGACGCGGTCTACTACTGCTCGCAGGCGGGCGTGACCGCGTTCTGCTCGCGCAGCGACGACGGCGGCCTGAACTTCGGCCGCTCGACGCCGATCTACAACGTCGTCACCGACGGCTGCGGCGGCATCCACGGCCACGTCAAGGTCGCGCCCGACGGCACCGTCTACGTGCCGAACCGCGGCTGCAGCGGCTCGCAGCAGGCGGTCACCGTCTCGACCGACGCCGGCACCACCTGGACGGTGCGGCGCATTCCCCAAAGCTCGCCGCCGCCCGGTATCCTCGATCCGTCGGTCGGCATCGCCAGCGACGGCACCCTCTATTTCGCGTACGTCGCGAGCGACGGTCACGCGCATGCCGCCGTGAGCCACGACAAGGGCGTCACCTGGATCAACGACTACGACCTCGGCGTGCAAGTCGGCGTCCAGAACTCGGTCTTCATCGAGTCGGTCGCCGGCGATCCCGATCGGGCCGCCGTCGGCTTCATCGGCACCACCACCGCCGGCGACCACCAGGCGGACGCGTTCAAAGGCACCTGGTACGCGTTCATCTCGACCACCTACGACGGCGGCCATAGCTGGATCACGGTCAACGCCACGCCGAACGATCCGGTGCAGCGTGAAGCCGCGATCTGGAACGGCGGCGGCAACAACCCGTTCCGCAACCTGCTCGACTTCAACGAGATCACCATCGACGAGCGCGGCCGCGTGCTTTACGCGTACGCCGACGGCTGCATCGGCGACTGCGCGGCGGGCGGCGTCAATTCCTTCAGCGCCAAGGCCACCATTGCGCGCCAGTCCGGCGGCATGGGCCTCTTGGCGGCGTTCGATCCGGCCGAGCCGCGAACCCCGGACCGCGCCTGCCTCTCGGGCCGCCGCGACGACATGGCGTCGTACCTGCGCTGGCGCACGCCCGACACCGGCGGCGCCGCGATCAGCGCATACAAGGTCTACCGCGACGGCGCCTTGATCGGCTCGCAGACCGGCGGCAAGACCACCTACACCGACCGCGCGGTGAACGCGGCGGTCTCGAGCTACACGTACGAGATCGTGGCCGCCAACGCGCAGGGCGACGGCCTCGCCAGCAATCGCGTCCAGCTTCCGGTCACGCCGCGCGTCGAGCCCACCGGCGCCTGCGCGCTTCCGGGCGTGCAGGTGATCACCGACCCGGCCGGCAATGCCACCGACGGCCTCGCCGCGCACGACATCACCTCGGTGTCGGTGGCGGAGCCGCAGTCGATCTATCCCGGCTCGGTGGTCATCACCATGAAAGTCGGCGATCTCTCCACCGTGCCGCCGGGAGCCCGCTGGGCAGTGCGATTCGGCGCGCCCACCCCGCCGCCGGCCACCGCGACCGGACCGTCCGAGGACTACTTCGTCGCGATGGTGTCTTCCGACGGCCCGACGCCGACGTTCACCTGGGGCACGACCAGCGTGCCGCAGAACCTCGCTCGCGTCTTCACCACCTTCGGCTCGCTGCAGTCGGGCAGCAACTACGCCACCGACGGCACGATCACGATGATCCTCGACAAATCCGTCATCGGGAACCCGCAGCCGGGCCAGGCCCTGACCAGCATGCTGGGCAGCGTGCGCCTCACCGCGCCGTCGGCGGTGCCCAGCGCGGGCGGCACCAACGAGACCATCTTCAACTCCACTGGCGGCGGCAGCTACACCTTCCGCGCCGCGACGCTGTGCCTGCCGAACCACGCGCCGCTGGCGGTGCTGAACGCGAGCCCGCAGGCGGGGCCGAAGCCGCTGGCGGTGCAGTTCGACGGCAGCGCCTCGAGCGATGCGGACAGCATCGACACCATCGCCAGCTACGCGTTCAACTTCGG
>JAIVGS010000351.1 GCA_020201435.1 Myxococcales bacterium | reverse complement strand
CCCCGAGGACGAGGACGAGCTCGAGGAGCTCGAGCCGGACTACGTCGGCTGGGCGTCGTACGACCTGTGCAAGACCCTCCTGCGGCAGGAGAAACCCGACCCGCTCAAGGCGATCCTCGAGCGAAAAGTCCGCTTGCAGGGCGACCTCGAGCGCCTCGTCAAGCACGCCGGACGCCATCGCGGCGCCGGCCTCGAGGCGCTGCGCAGCGTTCCCACCGAATTCGTGTAAAAGAAGCCATGGCGGGAAAAACGCTGCGCGAGCGCGCGACCGAAGTCGGGATGAAGGCGATGGGCAAGCTCTTCGAGGACCCGAAGCGCGCCGAGGCCATCGCGTCGGCGATCGGATCGCTGCAGCGAGCCAAGCAGGCTCTCGACGAGGCACAGCAAAAAGCCTTGAAAGCCGCGGGCTTGGTCACGCGCGAGGACTTCAAGGACGCGGGCAAACGGCTCTCGGCGCTGAAGCGGCGGTGCCGCGAGCTGGCCGAGGAGCTCGACCAGCTGCTGGCCGAGCAGCAGAAAAAGTGATCGTCGCGCTCCTGCTGGCGTTCGACGCGGCGAGCCCGATCACCGCCGCCGGCGTGGAAAAGCCCGACGGCCTCGACTGGCCGCCGGAGATCCGCGCCATCGGGGAAGCGCAAAGCCCGAATTGCAGGTGAATTTTCCGAAAGAGCCGCCCGCTGCGTTGCCGAAGCTCGAGGATGCGCTCGGCGTGAAGTGCCTCCACTGCCACGATACGAAGGACTTCGCCGAGGACGCCGAAGAAAGAGCGCGCGCGAGAGATGCTGGCGATGGTCGGCGCGATCGCCAAGGACTACTACCGCGGCAACACACCGGTCGGATGCACGATGTGTCACCGCGGCTCGCCGACTCCTCGATCCGGCCGAAATGACGGTCAGCGCGAGGGTACGGGCACGTCGCCGGGCGCCCCCCACTGCTGGGACTTCGGGGTGCCGGTGCTCGACTGGAGCACGTTCCACGTGCCGGTCGACTCCGTCCACACCGCGAGGTCGGCCTTGCCGTCGCCGTCGTAGTCGGCGGGCACCGGCTTGTCCCCGGCGGCGCCGAACTTCGCCGTCATGATCTGCCAGCTGCTGCTCGGGCGGTAATACCAGGTTGCGGTCGCCGGCTCGAAGACCGCCAGGTCGGTGAAACCGTCGCCGTCGTAGTCGCGCGGCAGGGGGATGAACTTCGGCGTCTTGTAGCCCGCGAGGGTGTACGGCGTCACGCGGTCGATGAAGACCCAGCCCGGGTCGCTGTCCAGCGTCATCCGGAAGTTGCCGGTCGAATTCTCGTACACGCCGGGGTCGGCGATGCCGTTGCCGTCGAAGTCGCCGACGAACGGCGTGCCGTAGCCGAGGAAGGTCTCGCGCTTCGTCCCGCAGCCCATGGTCCTGACGATCAGCGTGCCGGTCGAGGGACGATAGACGGCGAGGTCCGCCTGGCGGTCGCCGTCGTAGTCGGCCGGCAGCGGAATGTCGCCCGGCATGCCCCACTGCACGGTCTGGATGAACCCGGTCGCTGAAAGGACCACCGACCAGGTCCCGTCGCTCGGCCGGTAGAAGGCGAGATCGGTCACGCCGTCGCCGTCGTAGTCGGCGGGAACCGGCACGTCACCCGTCTGCCCGAAGGCGGTCGTCGTCCCGGCCTGGCCGCCGAGGACCCACCACACCGCCGGCGCACCGGGCCGAAAAACCGCCATCTTCGCCGCCCGCGACGCGCCGTAGTGGACCGTCGGCGCGGGCAGGACGAGGCCGCCCGTGGCGGCGCCGAACGTGGCGAGGAGCGGCGGGAGATCGAGGCCGCGCGCGATCCAGGCGTCGACGAACTGCTGCAGCGTCGGGTTGGTCCAGCCGATGTCGAGCTCGCGATCGAAGATCTGGGACACGAGGACGTCGTTCGGTACCCCGGTGGTGCACCGGCTGGGCGACTCGATCAGGCGGAAGAGCGCGCCACCGACGAAGTCTTCGATCGAGGAGCCCGGCAGCGACGTACCCGGGCACGACGGGAAGTTCAGCGTCGACGGCGGGATCGTTCCCGAGAAGCCGGTTGAGGTGATCGCGCCCGGCGGGGACGCGAGCGCCACCGCTGCCGAGAAGTAACTGGCGAACCCTTCCATCCACGCGAAGCCGGCGCTCTCGACGTGGACCGCCCCGACCGTCGCCGTGCAACCGTCGTGGTTCGAGGCGATGCCGTAGAAGCTCGAGATCCGCTCCTCGAGGTAGTGGCCGTACTCGTGCAGGATGGTGGGGTCGTCCATCGCGAATCCCGAGGAAAGCCGCAAGGCGTGCGATACCGGATCGTAGAACGTGTTGCCCGGCAGGTTGATGGCGAGCGAGTTCATCAGCACCGCGAGCTGGGCGATGGTGTCGGACTCCCGTGGATCGCGCCGGGCGGAGGCGTAGTTGAACCCCTTCAGGACCGCGTCGGCCGCGTTGAAGTGGTTGGTCGCCCAGGCGTCGGCGAAATTGAAGCTGAAGTCGAGCACGTCGGCGGGCGACTTCACGGTGCGCAGGACCTCCGGGCCGGGAAGACCGGGCTGGCGGTAGAACGGAATCGTGTAGAGGTCCTGGGTGTAGACCACCGCCGCCGGGTTGGTCGCGTACACGCGCAGGCCGTAGATGACGCCCGAGGCGACGAACGGCATCGAGACGCTCAGATGGCCTGAACTGTCGGTGAAGGCCGTGAAGTCGGCGCCCCACGACCAGATGCCGAACCAGCCGCGCGGCGCGAAGCGCCAGATCTCGACCGTGGCGTTGGCGATCGGCGTGGGCGTTCCGGCGGCGTTGGTGAAGCTGAGGTTGGCAGTGACCGTTTCGGCGCGAGCGGCGGTGGCCGTCGCGAGCGAAAGCGCGGTCAAGAAGGCGAGTGTGGTGTTTTTCATCTCAGGCGTTGGTCGCACGGTTCGTGCCACGCGCGCCTCGCGCCAAAGGTCCGAATCGACGATGTAGGTGGAAGGAGGTGCAACGGAGCCCCCGGAAGAAGGCCCCGTTGCACCTCGGGTTGCAGCTCTACGGCGCGAGCCAGGATTCTCGCGAGAGGCCGGCTGGAGCAACCGATCGCACGCGGACCTTGACGTCTAACGTCGAGCGTGCGAATTGAACGCGCCCCGATCCCGGGCGCTTAGCTCAGCGGTAGAGCACTGCCTTCACACGGCAGGGGTCGCAGGTTCGAATCCTGCAGCGCCCACCAACCAACCTGAAATTACGGCGATTTTCGCGCGCCGTGCCGCCGGCGATCGCGGCAGACGTCGCCACGGCACAGCCGCGGAACAGCGGGCGCCCTTCAC
>JAIVGS010000247.1 GCA_020201435.1 Myxococcales bacterium | reverse complement strand
AACTCGCGCGCGAGGCAGAAGATCAGCCCCGCCTGGCAGCCGTACTCCATCGTCGCCCGATCCATCCCGCGGATCGCCGCGTGGATGATGTGATCGAGGTCCCGCTCGCCGCCCAGGTTGCGCTTCATCGGGTTGAAGCGAAGCTCGATCCGCGAGACGAGCGAGCCGCGGTACTCCTTGCCGATGATCTCGTAGATCGATCGCTCGATCGCCGCCGGGCTCGACTGGATCTTCTCGGTGACGGTGTGGAGGATGTGCAGGTAGTCCTGCAGCGAGTGGACCTTCTGGCTGCTGGCCGAGACCAGCTCGACGAACTCCCAGTAGTCCTTCACCGGCAGCTTGAATCCCTGCTGGTGGGCGATCGACCAGAGGATGTGCGGCGCGACGGCGGCGCCGACGTGGATGTGCAGGTCGGTCAGCTCGCGGGCAGGGCGGTGCATCTGCGCATTCTAGCAGCAGAAAAGCGGTGCTCGTGCTCGTGCTTGTGTTCGAGCCCGGACTCGTGCTCGTTCCCGTTCGCGTTCGGGAACGGGAACTGGAACTGGAAGGAGCCCCCGAAAACGAGCACCGGCACGAGCACGTTTCTTATCGATTCTTGAGCATCTCGTCCTTCAGGTCGTCGTCGACGGGGTGCGGTCCGAGCCACACCGAAAAGAGCGCATCGGCGAAGTCCTTGCCCCGGATCACGATCTGGTTCGAGCCGCCCGCCTTGACGATGGTGCCCTGGCCCGGCACGTACGTCACGGCGATGCTCTCGCCCGATTTCAGATCCGGGATGGCCTCGAGAAACGCGTCGAGCCGCTGCTGAAGCTGCGGCATCTGCGGCGCCGAGTTCTTCTCGAACCCTGCCTGCACCGCCTCGACGATCTTCCCCCGCTCGAGGTCGCGCAGCATGTGCATCTCGACCCGCTTGACCTGATCGGAGGAGATCGCCTGCGCGGCGCTGTCGGTCGGCGTCTCCAGATAGAAGCTGGCGATGTACACCTTGAAGAAGAGCTTCTTGCGCAGGCCCATCCCCATCAGGTGCAGCTCTTTGCCGCCCGCCGTGATGGTCGGCTGCGAGGTCACGCCCTCGCGTTCCTTGGCCGTCAGTGGCAGCGTGTACAGGGCCAGAATGACGAGTGCAATCAGGCGCATGGAAGCCTCCAACGCCCACAATTGCACAGCTGCACTTCGCGTGCGTGGCAAAGTCTCGAAAAGGTGTTCCATCTCCCGTGCATGTCGCGCGGTCGCGTTCTCATCGTCGACGACTTCGAGGATGCACGCGATCTCTATGCCGAATTCCTGCGGTTGCAGGGATACGAGGTCAACGGCGCCGCCGACGGACCGGCCGCGCTGAACCTCGCGCTTCCCGCGGACTACGACGTGATCGTGCTCGATCTCGCGCTGCCGCGGATGGACGGCCTCGAGGTCCTCCGGCAGCTGCGCGGCAATCCGGGGACCAAGCGGACGCCGATCATCATCCTCTCGGCTTCGGTCGGGCAGGAGCCGCGCGAGGACGCAATCGACGCCGGCGCCGACCTCTTCCTGGAAAAGCCGTGCCTTCCCGACGAGCTGGAGCACGCGATCCAGTCCGTCCTTCCCAAGAAGGCGAAGACTGCGCGATCATCGTCGGAGTGAATCTCGCTCCGCCCTGCTCGACCCATCGCGACCGGCGCGCCGGCTGGACGTGCGGTACTTGTGGATCGCAGCTATGCGCCGAGTCGTGCGCGGCTTGGCGAAAGATGGGACAGGGCACCATCGAAGTCTGCCGCCTCTGCGGCGGCGCCGCCGGGCCCTTCCGCGTCCGGCGCGCGCTCCTCGAGCCGTTCGGGATCGAGTCGCTGCAGGAGGCGGTGCGGTGGCCGTTCCACCGCGACGGCCTTCTCACCGCGTTCGCCTGCGCGGTCGTGCTGTGGATCCTCGGCAAGGGCGGGCCGCTCGGCGCGTATTTTGGATTCAGCATCGTGCTGGCGGTCTGTTTCCATGTCACCCGGCTGACCGCGCGCGGCGAGGACACGCTGCGCGACGCCGGGGATTTTCGTGGCTTTTTCGAGGACGTGATCGGGCCGATCTTCCGCGCCTCGCTGGCCGCCGTCTGGGCCTACGGGCCGCTGGTCGCCTTTCTCGTCTTACGGCACGCGCTGCCGCAGGATCTCTCGCGCGGAGAGACTGCCGTCGCGGTGCTGCTCCTCGCCGGCGGAATCTTCCTCTTCCCGATGGCCCTCCTCGCCGGGGCGCTGTCGTCCCCGCTCCTGCACGCCCTGAACCCGGTGGTGGTGATCGGCTACGCGACCAGGCTCGGCCGGGACTACGCGCTCCTCGCCGGTTTCGCGCTCGCGATCTCGCTGTTCGACTCGCTGGTCCTGGCGATCGTCACCGGTCTCGATCAGATCGTCGTCATCCCTGACGTGGCCGAGTACACCCTCCTGCTGCTACCGGCGCTGATGCTCTTTCGCGCCATGGGGCTGCTCGTCCGGGCCCGCGGAGACGAGCTCGGCTACGGCGGCGACTCGAGCTACCTGGTGCCGGTCCTCGGCCGGCTCCGTCCGATGACCGAGCTTCGCTAGAACATCCGCACCCGGCCGGCGAGGGGCTCGTAGACGGCTGCCGGGAGCGCCCCGAGGGTGCGGGTGAAGGCGTTCAGCGGGAGCGGGAAAGCGATTGTTTTTGCACCCTTTTTCAGGCCGCGCGCGATCACGCTCACGGCGTCGTCGAGCTCCATCAAGAAGGGCATCGGGAACTTGTTCTTCGCGGTCATGTCGGTCTTGACGAAGCCGGGGTACACGGTCGTCGCCTTCACCCCAGTGCGGCGCAAGTCGACGCGGATGCTCTCCATGAAAGTGTGGATCGCGGCCTTGCTCGCGCAGTAGGCGCCGTTGCCGGGCATGCCGCGGAAGGCGGCGAGCGACGACATCGCGACCACGTGGCCCTGGTTGCGCGCGACCATCGCCGGAAGCGCGGCAGCGATCGTGACGCACGCGGCGGTCACGTTCACGTCCATGATCTTCTTGACCCAGGCCCAGTCGATCTTGCGCGCCGAGGTCGGATGGCCGATGCCGGCGTTGGCGATCACCAGGTCGAGGTCGCCGGCGGCGTGGATCGCGTTCACCAGCGCGTCGGTGTCCTGGACGTCGAGCCCGACCGGCACGACGTTTTCACTCTCGCGCGCGAGCTTTTCCAGCTCGTCCTTGCGGCGGGCGGCGGCGAAGACTTTCGCGCCTTCCTTCGCGTAGTGCAGCGCGAGACCGCGCCCGAGCCCGCCCGACGCACCGGTGACGAAGACGGTCTTCATGGCGCGCTTCGTAGCACAGTGCTAGATCGCCCGCGCGGAGGAGTCGGCTCCGCCGGCGACGGGGCGGAGCCGAAGGGCGGAGGCATACGATGATTGACCACATGACCGTGCGGGTGCGGGACTACGCGAAAAGCAAGGCCTTTTACCTCGCGGCGCTGAAGCCGCTCGGGTACGAAATGATCATGGAGTGGGAGGGCTTCGTCGGCCTGGGCGTGAAGGGGAAGCCGGACTTCTGGATCGCGCCGGCGGAGGACCGGAAGTATTCGCAGCTCCACATCGCCTTCCGCGCGCCGAATCGGAAGGCTGTCCACGAGTTCCATGACGCGGCATTGAAAGCGGGCGGCAAGGACAACGGCGGCGCCGGGCCGCGGACCGAGTACCACCCGAGCTACTTCGGCGCGTTCGTCCTCGACCCCGACGGCCACAACGTCGAGGCCTGCTGCCACGACAAAGAATGATCATCGACGGGAAGGCCATAGCGGCGAAGGTCCGCGCCGAGGTCGCGCAGGCCGTTCGCGACATCGAGGCGCGCGCCCGGGTGAAGCCGGGCCTCGCCCTGATCCGCGTCGGCAACGATCCGGCGAGCGAGATCTACGTCCGCGGGAAGGTGAAGGCCTGCCAGGAGACGGGGATGGCGGGGTTCGAGCACATCCTGCCCGAGCAGACGACCGAGGCCGAGCTGCTCGCCCTGGTGCGGAAGCTGAACGTCGACCCTCACGTGCACGGCGTGCTGGTGCAGCTGCCGCTGCCGCGCCAGATCGATCCCGGGGCGGTGCTCGACCTGCTCGCGCCGCAGAAGGACGTCGACGGATTCGGGCCGCACAACGCCGGCGCGCTGGTCACCGGCCGCAAGGGACTGCGGCCCTGCACGCCGCTCGGGATCCTGCGGCTGCTCGACGAGGCGCAGACCAGGCTCGAGGGCGCGCAGGCCCTCGTCGTCGGGCGATCGAACATCGTCGGCAAGCCGGTCGCGATGCTGCTCCTCGAGCGGCATGCGACGGTGACGATCGCGCACTCGAGGACGGCGGCCCTGGCCGAACAGGTCGCGCGAGCCGACGTGCTGGTGGCGGCGATCGGAAAGGCCGAGATCATCCGCGGCGACTGGATCAAGCCCGGCGCGACCGTCGTCGACGTGGGGATGAACCGCAACGCGGCCGGCAAGCTGACCGGCGACGTCGAGTTCGCCAGGGCGTCCGAGCGCGCGCGCGCGATCACCCCCGTGCCGGGCGGCGTCGGACCGATGACCATCGCTTACCTGTTGTCGAACACGATCCAGGCCGCGCGGGCGCAGCTCGGGCTCTGATCACTCGAGGATCATCACCTCGTAGACCTTGCGCTGCTGCGTGTTCATCAGCACGCGCACGGCGGCGCCGTCCTTGACGTCGTCGGCGGAGCCGGTGCCGTTCAGGCGGACGTATTTCGTGTTCGGATTGACGGCGAACATCATCTTCGCGCCGCCCGATCCCCGCATCACCTCGAACGTCAGCGGGTCGCGCTTCTTGATCGCGACGACGCGGCCGTCCCACCGGCGCACCTTGCCGCCCTCGTACTGCTTGCCCCAGTCGGCCTCCTCGATCCAGACCGTGACCACGGTGCCGTCCTGGTTGACCATCGCCTCGACCTGTTCGCCGGGATGGATCGCCGCGCGGGTCGACGGCTTGTGATTCGCGCCGAACACCTTCGCCTGCGGCGAGAGCGTCCAGTTGCCGGTGGAACGGTCGCTGAGCAGCAGGAAAATCTTGCCTGATTTCGCGTCGTAGCGCTGGACCCTGCCTTCGTACTTCTGCGCGCCGGCGGCGATCAGGACGGCGAGAACGATGCTCGTCATGTGAAAGCCCCTTCTGGTCACGCTGCCGGCGACGGGAGCCGGCCGCGGACGAGAAACTGTCCGCGCTCATAGGCGTGGCGCACCGGTTCGCGCAAGAGACCTCCGCTGGAGAATTCGACCCGCTCGCGGGTCGCGGCGCAGGTCCAGCGCTCCTCGCCGGACGGCTTGCGCGGCTTGAAGACGTCGTCGAAGACGGCGATGCAGATGCCCCGGCCGTTGGCGCGCGCCGAGACGTAAAGGCAGCAGGCGACGCCGTTTTCGCGCATTTCGGCGCCGAGCCGCTGCGGGGCGTCATAGGCGCTTTTCGACGAGATCGCCGATTCGTAGCGGGAGAACGGGTCCTTGGTCAGGTCGACTGCTTTTCCGGCCGCGATGCCGAACGAAAAAGCGGTCAGCTCGACGCTCAAGAGGCCCAGGTCGGCGGTCGTCCCCTCCAGAAAGAGGAGGCGGTAATACGCGACTTCGGCGAAGGCTACCCGGAGCTCGCGCGCGCCGTAGAGGATGCCGCGCTCGAAGCGGGTGCCGAACCGCGAGCCGTTGCGCAGCGGCGGATGGCGGAACGGCGTCGAGAGCAGATAGTGCAGGCCCTCGAATTCTTCGGGCACCGGCGACTTGGCCCGCTCGTCGAGGAGCGATTCGAGCGCGGCCTGCTCCTCGTCGCTGTCGACCAGCTTGCGCGTCGAGTTGCGGAACTGCGCCTCGACGACGCGGCGGAAGTTGCCGGAAAGAGGACGGATTTCAGAGGCGCCCGCGCATCGCGTCCAGATAGTCGGCGACATGGACCAGGCCCTGCGTGGAGGTGAGGAGGCGGGCGGGGGCCTCGCCGAGGTGCCGGTTCTTCGCGTGCAGCCAGAGGCGGGCCTTGGCGGTGTCGCCGCCGACCAGCGGATCGAGGCTGCGGAAGACGCGGACCAGCAGGAGCGCGTGCCGGCCTTCGGCGGAGGCGGGATCGACGCCGCGCTCGCCGGCGAAGGTGCGCGAGACGCTGGCCGCGCTGCTGCCGAGGACCCCGGCGACCTCGGCTTGGGAGAGACCCAGGGCCTCGGCGGCGCGGACCAGGGACTTGGCGATGACGGAGGCGGGGTCGGGCTTCGGCTGGGGACGCGCCATTGCAATTGAAAGGATATAGTCGATTTATTTCAAATGCAAGGGAAGGGAACCGAAGGAACGGAACGGAACGGAACGTTCAGGGTGATGGGTTTTTGGGGTTTGGGGTTTGGGGTTCGGGGTTCGGGCCCTTACCCGTTTCACCGCAACCCTTACCCAAACCCCTCAACCGTTCCGTTCCGTTCCGTTCCTGCGACTCCCTTGCCCTTCTCAGCGCCACGGTTCCTGCGCCCGCAAAGCCGCGAGGATCGCCCGCGTCGCGCTGCTGCGGTTCAGCGTATAAAAATGGATCCCGGGCGCCCCGGCCCGCAGCAGCTCGGCGCACTGCAGCGCCGCGTAGGCGACGCCGAGTTGCAGCGCCGCCTCCGGGTCGTCCTTGCGCGCCCGCAGCGCGGCCGCGAGCCCGTGCGGCATGTGCGCTCCCGACATCGTGGTGATGCGCGTGATCTGCTCCGCGGTCGTCACCGGCATGATGCCGGGGAGGATCGGCACTTCGATCCCCGCCGAGCGCGCGCGGCCGACGAATTCGACGTAGTGGCGGTTCTCGAAGAAGAGCTGGCTGATGAGGAAGTCGGCGCCGGCGTCGACCTTGATCTTGCAATGGCGAAGATCCTGAACGAGATCGCGGGTTTCGAGGTGCCCTTCGGGGTAGCAGGCGCCGCCGATGCAGAGCTTGACGCCGCGCTTCTCGCTGACTTCGCGGGCGAGCTGCACGAGGTCGCTCGCGTGCTTGAGCCCCTCGGGATGGGGGATGAACTCGCGCTGCCCGCGCGGAGGATCGCCGCGCAGCGCGAGGACGTTGGTGATGCCGGCGTCGCAGATCACGCCGAGCTGCTCCTCGAGCTCCTTGCGCGAAGCGCCGACGCAGGTCAGGTGCGCCATCGCCTCGATCTCGGTCTCGCGCTTGATGCGCGTGACCATCTCGAGGGTACGGCCGCGGGTCGAGCCGCCGGCGCCCCAGGTGACGCTGACGAAGGCCGGCCCGAGCGGGCGCAGCGCGCGCAGGGTCTCGAACAGCGAGTCGACGCCGGCGTCGTTCTTCGGCGGGAAGAACTCGAAGGAGAAGACCGGCTCCCCGCGCTCCGCGGCGAACCGGAGCATGTCGGTGATCCTCATCGGGACGTCGGCTCCGCGTCGGAGACGCCCGCGTCCGCGGTTTCTTCGGTCCTCGATCGCCGCCGGCCGCGGCGTCGCGAGCCTGCGTCCAGGCTTCCGGCGTCGGGCGCTTCCAGTGCGGCAAGTGCCGGCAACATTTCCTGATTTCCGCACGGCTTCGGGCAGCTCGCAAGACGAAAGCTGTCGATCATCCTTCCCGCGATGTCCTTGACGACCCCGCGCGCGTGGCAGCCGCAGACCTCGACCATGGCGTACGACAGCGCCTTCTGTGCCGTCTGGACGCCGGGGAACGACGGGTCGGGATCCTCGAGCGGGGCGCCGCCGCCGCCGAGGACGAAGTAGGAGAGGCCGTCGATCTCCCCGCGCTCGTAGAAGTGCTCGTGGCCGGCGAAGACGACCTCGATGGGGTGCACCAGCCGGCCGATCGCGAGCGTCGCGCGGACGGCTTCGCTGCCGCCGTGTCCGGGCCGCGCGCGAGCCGGATGGCTGTACGGACCTTGATGGACCAGGACCCAGACATGTCGATCTTTCGGCACCTTACGCAGATCCTCTTCGAACCAGGCCTTTTGCGCCTCGGAGACGCCGGCCGAGTGCGGCGTCGCGCCGGCGGACGTCTCGAACGAATCGAGCACCGCGATGTGCAGCGGCCCGTAGTCGAGCGACCAGTACGCGGGGCGATCGCGATGCTGGAAATACTTCGAGTACGCGACGCCGCTGTCGGTGATCTCGTGGTTGCCGACGGTCGGGACGAACGGCGTGCTCGCGAGCAGGTCGTGCTCTTCCTCGAACCAGACGCGCCACAGGTCGGCGTCGTTCGCGTTCACCACCATGTCGCCGGTGTGGAGCGCGAGCGGCGCGTGCTCGCCGGCGGCGGCGCGCGCGACCAGCGCGTGATCCCCCGAGTTGGTGCGGTTGTCGCCGTAGACGAGGACTTCGATCGGCACCTCGGCGCCCGCTTCCGGCGCGCTGGTGAAAGCGAAAGTTTCCGCGGATCCTTCGACGCGGTAGCGATACTGCGTCTGCGGCTGGAGCGAGGCGAGCGTCACGCGGTGTTCGCTGACGGCGTGACCCTCCTCGGTCGCGAGCCGATCGGTCGCGGTGGTGCCGTACCAGACGCGGCCGATCGACGGCGCCTGCGTCAGCCAGGCCACGGTGATGCGCCCGGCCTCCGGATCGAGGAGCCACGGGCCCGAGACGACCGGCGGCGGCACCGATTTTTCCGGCTGCGCTGGGCGGCGCTGCGCGAGGGCCTGCAGCTGGTCGCACGCCAGCAGGCCAAGCAGCGCGGCGAGCGCATGCCCGCGAGCGAAAAAGTGCCGCATGGCGCCGACCTTACCCCCGGACCCGGGGGCTCGCTAGTAATGAGCGTTGGGACTTGGGCGCTCGCTCTGGTAGCCTTCGAGCATGCGCATCGCGTCCATCGCCACCCTTCTGATCGCCGCTTCCGCTCATGCCGAAGGGGAGCCCGCCGCAAGCCCCGCCGCCGCAACGACCGCGCAGGCCGCGGCGCCGAGCGCGCACCTCGCCGCGGCGCAGCGGCTGTACCAGAAGCTCGACCTCGACGCGGCCCTCGCCGAGCTTTCGCAGGCGGAGGCGGCCGCCAAGGACAACGAGGACGAGACGGTCGCGGTGCTCATCTATCGAGGGCTGATCTTCTCCGAGACCGGCAAGACGGCCGACGCCAACGACCAGTTCAAGCGCGCGCTCGCGATCCGGCCGTGGGCAGAGGTGCCGTCCGAGACCTCGCCGCGGATCGCGAAGATGTTCAGCGACGCGCGCCGGTCGCTGTGGGGAATGGCGACGGTGAAGCCGCCGCAAAAGAGGGCCGGGACCGCGAACGCGGTGCCGGCCTCGACGACGCAGACGACGCCGACCGCGCAGCCCGCGGTTGCAAAATAGGCCTCACACCTCAGCCTTCAGGCCTCGGGCCGACTGGATGTCGGACCCCCGTGCTACACCCGCGCTGTGGCTTCGCAGCAGCTGACCTTTGCCGACATTCGCCCGCGGGGGCCGCAGCTCCTGGTGCTGCCGGATGCGGCGCGCGTCGAGGAGTGGCTGCTCGGCGCGACGCGGGCGCAGCCGTTCGTCGCGGGAAAGCCCGCGTGCAGCCTCGCCGAGCTCGAGCGTGAGCTGGTCCGCGAGGCGCGGCGGGCGGGAAAATGTCCGGCCGCGGCGACGCCACAGGCGTTCATGCTCGCGCTGCGCGAGGCGGCACGAGAACACTCGCACGGGCGATTCTTTCGCATCCGAGAGCAGCCGGGATATGCGCGCGCTCTCGGCGATCTGCTCGCGACGCTGACGCAGGGCATGCTCGATCCGGCGGATCTGGCGCGGCTCGACGTTCCCGAACGCGTCGCGACGCTGGGGCGAACCCTGGTCGCGGCCCGGGCCCTGCTCGACAAGGCCGGCGTGGTCGAGGCGCATCGCGCGGTACGGATCGCCATCGACCGGCTCGAGCAGGGGCTTGCGCTCCCGCCCTCGCTGGCGCGCGCGGCGGAGATCGAGTTCGACGGAATTCTCGACTGGACGCCGCTGCGGCTGCGGCTCGCGACGGCGCTGGCGTCGCGGATGCGGGTGAGGATCCGGCTGCCGTGGTCGGCCGATCGGCCGGAGTTGATCGAGTCGCTCGAGCCGGCGCTGCGCGCGCTGGAGCGGCTCGGGGCCGGGCCTGCGCCGGAGCTGGAGCTGTTCGATCCCGCGTCGGGTCCGCTGGCGCCGTTCCTGCGCCGGCTGTTCGCCGCCGAAGGGCCGCCTCAGGACGGGCCGCTCGCCCTGATCTCGTGCGCCTCGCCGGCGGCTCAGGCTCGCGAGGTCGCGCGGCGGTGCGCGTCGCTGCTCGCGACCGGGTCGCCGCCGGATTCGATCGCGGTCGCGGCGCGCACGCTGTCCGGCGGCGTCGTCGAGGAGATCGCGGCGGCTTTCGATCGGCTCGGCATTCCCTGGCGAGAGCGCCGGGGCCGGCCCGCGCTGCCGGCGCCGCCCGTGCGGCTGGCACTGTCGCTCTACCAGTTGATCGACGAAGATTTTCCTCGCGAGCCGTTGATCGATCTGCTGTCGTCGCGGCTCCTGTGGACGCGGGAGGACGGCGAGCATCTGCCGCCACAGGCGCTCGCGCGTTGTCTGCGCGAAGCGCACGCCCGCGACGAGGCCAGCGAAGGCGGGATCGCGGTGCTTCTGTCGGCGCTGGCTGCCCGGCGGGCGCGCAACGGCCATGGTTCGGCAGATGTCGAGGAAACGCAAGTCCGCGTATCCAGGACGATTTCTGCGTTGCGCACACTGCCCCAGCGAGCCACCCTGCGCGAGCACGGGGCAGCCCTGCTCGAGCTCCTCGCGCAGTGGGGTCTCCACCGCCGACTGCGCGCGCCGGAGCCGATCGACGCCGGGCCGGTCCTCGAACGCGCCGTCGCCGCGGCGCTGGGGCGCGATCAGGCCGCGCTTCGCTGCCTCGACGACGCCTGCGCCGGTCTGGCGCGTGGCGCGGCGCAGATCGGGCTCGCCGAAAAGCGGTTCGACCGCGCGGCGTTCGCCCAGGTGCTCGCCGAGGCGCTCACCGACGCGTCGCTGCCGCCCGGCGGCGCGCGCGGCGGCGCGGTGCAGCTGGTCGAGCTGCGCGAGTTGCCGGCGAGGACGTTCGATCACCTGTTGATGATCGGGCTCGTCGACGGCGAGCTGCCCGCCCGACCGCCGATCGATCCGCTCCTCTCGGACGAGGAACGGCGCGCGGTGAACCGCGCAGCGCAGCGGACTGTCTTCCGCGACCCGGCGACGTCTTCCGAGCCGCTGCTGTTCCAGCTCGCGCTCGCCTCGGCGCGCAAGTCGGCGGCGCTGCTCTGGCCGCGGGCGGATGCATCGGGCCGCGAGACGGTCCGCTCTCCGTTCGCCGACGAGGCCGCGCGCGCTCTCGGCCGCAGCGCCGAGGGGGTCGCGATCGAGTCGATCCCGAGGGCGGAAGAATGCGCCGGCCCCTCGGACCTGCTGGCTCGAGCCGCGCTCGACGCGTTCGCGGAGCCCGCCTTCCGCGTCAGTCCGCCCGCCGACCCGACGCAGGCGCGCGCGCTGGTTGCGGCGGTCGCCCGGTCGTCGATCGGACCGCGGTTGCGCCGCATTTCGCGGGCCGCGGTCGCGGAGCGCGAGCGGGTCCGCGCGTTCGTCGGCGAGATCCGGCCGGGCCGATTCTCGGGCCAACTTTCCGGCGCGGCGCTCGAGATCGCAGCCGCGCAATTTCGCTTCGGGCCCGAGGCGCCGGCCTCCGCCCGCCAGCTCGAAGAGCACGGCACGTGTGGCTTTCGCACGCTCGGCCATCGGCTCCTGCGGGTCGAGCGCGACGAGGAGGACGACGCCGAGCTCGGCGCCCGCCAGCGGGGAAGCCTGCTCCATCGGTGCCTGGAGCGGTTCTTCCGCGAAGCTCCGCTTCCGCTGCGCGGAATCCCGAAGGAAATCGAGCTCTTGCGCGAGGTGGCCGAGAGGGAGATGGCCGACTTCGCCGAGGAGATCCACGTCGGCCACCGCGGCCTCTGGGAGCTCAAGCGGGCGGCGCTGGTCGACGAGCTGATCGCGCTGATCGAGAGCGAAAAGGAGGCGCAGCCGATCGAGCTCGAACGCCGATTCGGCTTCGACGAGCCGGATTCGTGGCCCGCGCTGCGCATCGACGACGTCCACGTGCGGGGCGCGATCGACCGCATCGATCGAACCGCGGAGGGCGCGCTGGTGGTCCTCGACTACAAGTCGGGACACCCAGAGCGGCGGAAGAGCGGCAAGTTGAACGTCGCCGAGGCGGTCGTGGCGCGCGTGGCGAGAATGCGCGCGGGTTTCTTCGAAGTCCGCCCGCTGAACTGCGATTACTGCGAGCTGAAACCGGCCTGCCGGCTGGTCGCGCTGCCGACCGATCCCGACGAGAACGGCGGGGAGGTGCCGGTTGCCTAGGGTGATCCAGGCCGGCGCCGGAACGGGCAAGACGCACCGGCTGGTCACGCTCTGCGTCGAGATGCTCGGCGCTGAACCGCCGTTGGCGCCGGCGCGGTTGTGCGCGATCACCTTCACCGAAAAGGCCGCCGCCGAGCTGAAGGATCGGTTGCGGCGTCGGGTCGATGGGCTCGCGGCCGGCGATGGAAAATGGCGAAAAGTCCAGCGAGATCTTGGGCTTGCGCAGGTGGGAACGATCCACGCCTTGTGCGCCCAGATCCTCCGCCGACACGCGGCCGCCGCAGGCGTCGATCCGGGCTTCGAAGTTCTCGACGAGGCACGGTCGCGCCGGAAGCTGCGCGAGGCGTGCGAGGCGGTCTCGCTGCGCGCGCTCGAGGGCGCGTTCGGTCCACAGGCGCAGGCCGCTGCGCGGCGCCTCTGCGCCGAGATGGGGCTGCGGACGCTGGCGCAATTCGGAAGCGGGCTCGCGGACGAGCTGGTCGCGGTGCTCTCGGCGTTGGGCGAGAGCGGAAAGTCGGTGCAGTCGATCGTCGCCGAGACCGCGGCGCTCGCGCCGAAGGCCGCCGCCGCCGAGGACGCGCGGGCAAAGACCTCACTGGTTTCGGCGATGGCGGCCCTGCGGACGGTGCGGATCGGGGACGCGACCAAGGCATCGCAGTCGGCAGCGGAGGCCGCGGCGCTGTTCCGGCCCGAGGCGCTCGAATGCGCGGCTGGCGAGCTCGCATCGACGTGGCCGTCGCTCCGCGCCTCGCACGCGCGCCTCCCGGCGCGGGCGGGTCCGATGGCGGATGCGATCGCGGCCGCCAAGGAGGCGTTCGAAGCGGTCCTCGACGCCGACGCCGGCGTGCGCGGCGCGGCCCTCGCTGCGGATTTCGCGGTGCTCGCGGGCCATGCCGCCGAGCGCTATCGAGAGCTGAAAGCAGGCGCGCTCGATTTCGACGACCTCACGCGCCTGAGCCGCGATCTGCTGGCAAACGAGCTCTCCGCCCGGGATGCGGAGCAGCAGCGGATCGGCGCGCTGCTGGTCGACGAGTTCCAGGATACGAGCGGCGCGCAGCTCGACCTGATCGGCTACCTCGGCGGCGAGCTGACCATCGTCGGCGACCGCAAGCAGTCGATCTACGAGTTCCGCGGCGCCGACGTCGCCGGCGCGCAAGGGTTCGCCGCCCGGATGCTGGCGTCCGGCGCCGAACGGGAGGTGCTGGGGGTGTCGCGCCGCTCGCAGCCCGCGCTGGTCGAGTTCGGAAATCTTCTGTTTTCACGAGCGCTTGCGTCATCGGGGCGACCGTTCGACACGCCCTTTGGCGAGGACGACGCGCTCGACGCGGTCCGGCCGTCCGGAGCCGGGTGCTGCGCGGAGCTGATCGACGTGCAGGGCGCGGGCGTCGAAGCGGAGGCCGAACAAGTCGCGCGGCGGATCTCGGCGCTCCTCGCGCCCGGTGCTCCCGAGCGCGTGTTCGACCTCGAGGAAACCGCGCGGCCGGTGCGAGGCGGCGACATCGCCATTTTGCTGCGGCGGTTCACCAATCTCGAAACCTTCCGGCGCGCGCTGCTGCGCCGGCGCATTCCCCACCTCGTCTACAAGGGGCGCGGATTTCACGAGTCGCGCGAGGTGCTCGACCTCGTGGCGCTGCTGACCGTGGCCGTCGATCCCGACGATGCGCTGGCGCTCGCCGCGGTGCTCCGCTCGCCGCTGGGGCCGGTGTCGGACGACGGCCTGGTGCTGCTCGCACGCGGAGCGCGGGCGTCGGGCGTCACCGGACAAGGTCTCGACCGGCGGGCGTTGATCGATCGTCCGCAGCTTGCGCCCGACGACGCGGAGGTGGTCGAGCGGCTGGTGCCGCTGATCGGTTCGCTGCAGCGCGAGGTGGACCGGCTTGGTCCGGCCGCGCTGCTCGAGGCCGCGATCGCCGAGACGGATTATGTCGCCGCCTGCGCGGGGGGACTGTACGGCGAGCAGGCCGCCGCGAACGTCGAGAAGCTGCTTTCGCTGGCGCGGGCCGCGGAACTGCGCGGCGAGAGCGTGCGCGCGTTCCTCTCGTCCTTGCGCACGCTCGCCGACGAGGAGGCGCGCGAGCCCGAGGCGCCGGTCGTCGAGGAGCGAGATCCGCACGCGGTCCGGCTGCTGTCCGTTCATGCCGCGAAAGGGCTTGAATTTCCGGTGGTTTTTGTACCGGAGTGCGCGACGCCGTCGCTCCTGCCCAGCAACGACCGGGTGGTGCTCGACCCGGACCTCGGCCTTGCGGTGAAGGTCCGCGCGCCCGACGGAAAGCGCCGCTTCGGCCAGCCGGGAAAGGCCATCCTCGCGCGAAAGCTCGAGCGCGAGCTGGCGCAGTCGCGACGATTGCTCTACGTCGCCGTGACGCGGGCGCGCGATCTCGTCGTCCTTTCCGGGCGCGCGGCGAAACCGCAGGAGTCGTGGCGCGGATGGATCGACCGGATCGCTGTCGAGGCGTCGCAGCGCGGACTCTTGCGGGTGATGCGCGACGTCGGAACGGCGGCCGCGGTGATGCAGGAGCGGGCGCCCGTCGATCCGGAGTGCATCGGCGATCTGCCCGCGCTGGAGCATCCCGAGGTCCGGCGCGTCGAAGCGGGCGCGGCGGCTCCGCAGCCGGTGGTGTCGGCGCCGGTGACCCAGATCGCGGATGCGGTCGCCTGCCCGCGCCGGTACCAGCTGCTGCACGAGCTCCGGCTCGAGGAACATCCCGAACGCGACCCGGCGCTGCCCGATCCGCTCGGTCCCGAGCCGGGAGGATCGGCCACAGCGCTCGGGACGCTGGCGCATCGACTCCTCGAGCTGGCGCCGCTGCGGCTCGACCCCGAAGGGCGGCGCGCCGAGCTTGCCCGGCTGCTCGAGCTCGAAGGCGAGGATCCGGCTCGACACGCGGAAGTGATCGACGCGGCCTGCGCATTTCTCGACTCCGACCTCGGACGGCGCATGGCGCAGGCGCCCTCCGATCGACTGCGCCGCGAGCTGCCCTTCGTCCTCCGGATCGCTCCCGAACGGGGGCCGGAGCTGCTCCTGCGCGGACAGATCGACGCCCTGCTGCTCGACGGCGGCAAGGCGACCGTCGTCGACTACAAGCTCTCGCAGTCGCGCGACCCGGCGAGGTATGCCGCGCAGCTCGACGCGTATGCGCTGGCGGCGACGGAGATGGTCGAGCGGGCCGTGCCGGTGAGCAGCGGCATCGTCTTTCTGCGCAGCAAGGGCGCGCCGTTCGTCGAGCGGCAGCCGGAAGATACGGCGGAAATCCGGGCGCGGCTGGCCGGGGCCGCGGCAGCCATCGCGGAAGGACGGCGCAGCGGCTCGTGGCCGCGCGTGGAAGAGTCGCGCTGCCGGGAGATCGGCTGCGGATTCGTCCGCCGCTGCCACCCCGAGAAAGGAGGCTAGCGGACGCGAAGAATCGCGGCCCAGGCCGCGAAGAGGATCAGCAGCAGGACGACGGCGACGGTCAGGATCGAGTTGCGATCCGGACGGAGGCGGTCGAGGAGCGCGCGCGCTTCAGCGCGTTCGGGCTCCGGGCCGGACTCCGCGGCCGCGGCGGCAGCCTGTCGTGCGCGGCGGACGTCCCCGACCTCGAGCAGCCACCGGGCGCGGCCGAGCGGCGTCGAGGGAGGCCCCGCGGACAGGTCGCGGCGCGCTTCCGGGGCTCGTGCAGCGCCCGCTTGCCTGCTTTTCTTCGCCATTCGGGCCGCGCACCATAGCAGATCGAGTCGTCGGGGGTCTCGAGCTTGCACGCTGCTCATCGCGCGCTCATAACCACGACATGCCGGACACCGCGGAGCTCATCGAATTCCGCCGCGCCTTCGTCTGGCTGCTGTGCGGAATGCTGCTCCCGAGCGTCGCCCTGGTCGCGTTCGGCGTGGTCGCGGTCGCGAACGAGCGCGCCGCCGTCGAACAACGGCTCGCACAGGATTACCAGTCGCGGCTCCAGTCGCTGCAGCGGGAGCTGATGACGCGGCTCGATCGGGCCGTCGACGCCGCGGCGCGCGGCGAGGCCGACCCGCTGGTCGCGAGCGTCGCGCCGCTGAACCGGCCGCCGCCGCCGCTCGAAGACGCGGCACGTCGGGCCAGCGCGATGCCGTCCGGCGGGCACGTCTTCGCCGGCGCCGAGGCGCAGGGCGAGCGGCAAGCGTGGGCGCTGGTCCGGACCGCCGAACGAACGCTCGCGATCCAGCTCGATCTCGTTGCGGTGGCGTCCGCCGTCCCCGCCCTCGGGCAACAGCGATTTCCTCGGGAACGAGCGGAGTTCCGGCTCGTCCCGCCGCGCGAAAGCGGCCTCGCCGCGCAGGTGAAACGGATCGTCGCCGAAGCCGGCAGCACGACCGCGGTGGCCCGGATCGCTCTCGGCGCGCCGCTCGACGGCTTCGCCCTCGCCGCCGAGCTGCCCGGCGACGACCCCGCCGCCGCCCTCGCCTTCCGCAACCGTACGCTCTACATCGCCCTGCTGGTCCTGCTCTACATCGGCATCGGCGTCGGCTTCGGCCTCACCATCCGCGAGATGCGCCGCGCCTACAAGCTCTCGCGGCTCAAGACCGACTTCGTCGCCAACATCTCCCACGAGCTGCGCACGCCGCTGACCAGCGTCCGCCTCTTCGCCGAGACGCTGCGCGAGGGCCGCGCCGAGAGCCCGGAAGACGTCCGCGAGTGCGTCGAGATGCTCTCCTCGGAATCGGAGCGCCTCTCCAACCTGGTGGAGAAGCTCCTCTCCTGGTCCCGGCTCGAGAGCGGCCGGCAGATGCTGCAGCAGGAGAAGATCGAGGTCCCGGCGCTGCTCGACGAGATCGGCAACGCCTACCGCGCCCAGCAGCTGCCCGCCACGTACCAGACCGACGTCGAGCACGACCTTCCGCAGGTCAACGTCGATCGGGAGGCGATGGCGCAGGTGGTCTTGAACCTCCTGCACAACGCGGTCAAGTACACTGGCGACGAGAAACGCATCCGGCTGCGCGCCCGCCGCGCGGGAAGGAGCGTCGCCATCGAAGTCGTCGACAACGGCCCCGGCGTGCGGCAGCAGGATCGCAAGCGCATCTTCGAGCGGTTCTACCGCGCCGACGACCTGCTCTCCCGCAAGACCGAAGGCACCGGCCTCGGCCTCGCAATCTCGAAGAAGATCGTCGAAGCCCACGGCGGCCGGATCGAGGTCGACTCGAAGCTCGGCGAAGGCAGCACGTTCAGGATCGTCCTTCCAGCGGCGTGAGCGACATGGCCAGGATTCTCATCGTCGAAGACGACCGCGCCATCGCCTTGGGATTGCGGCTGAATCTGCGCAAGGACGGGCACGAGGTCCGGATCGCGGCCGACGGCGAGACCGGCCTCAAGCTCGGCCTCGAGCCCGACGTCGATCTGATCGTGCTCGACGTGATGCTGCCGATGCGCAACGGATACGAGGTCTTGAAAGAGCTGCGCCGGCGCGGGTCGACGGTGGCGATCCTGATGCTGACCGCCAAGGGCATGGAGGGCGACAAGATCCTCGGCCTCAAGCTGGGCGCCGACGACTACCTGGCGAAGCCCTTCGGCCTCGGCGAGCTGCTCGCTCGCGTCGAGGCGCTCCTGCGGCGCCGGCCTCCCGCCGCGCCGGCGAACAACGTGATCCGCTTCGGCACCGTCGAGGTCGACCTCGACCGCCAGACCGTCCAGCGCGACGGCGAGCAGGTCGAGTTCAGCCCGCAGGAATTCAAGATGCTCCGCCTTTTCCTCACCTCGGCGGGCCGAGCGCTCTCGCGCGACGACATCCTTGCGCGATGCTGGGGCGCGGAGTACGAGGGCACGCCGCGCACGGTCGACAACTTCGTCCGATCGCTGCGCGTCAAGCTGGAGGCGAACGCGGAAGAGCCGCGGCACATCCTCACCGTGCGCGGACACGGCTACCGGTTCGAACGCGAATGAAATTCGTCGAGACCGCGCTCCCTGGCGTGCTGATCGTCGAGCCGGACGTCCACCGCGATCCGCGCGGGTTCTTCCTCGAGACGTTCCACGCCGGCAAGTACCGCGAAGGCGGCATCGACGCTCCTCTGGTGCAGGCCAACCACTCGCGTTCCACCCGCGGGACCCTGCGCGGTCTCCACGCGCAGCGGAAAACACCGCAGGGCAAGCTGGTGCGGGCCGTGAGCGGCGAAGTCTTCGACGTCGCCGTCGACGTTCGAACGGGCAAGCACGTCGGCGTCGCCCTGAGCGCCGACAACTTCCGCCAGCTCTGGGTTCCGCCCGGCCTGCTGCACGGCTTCTGCGTCGTCAGCGAAACGGCCGAGATCGAGTACTACTGTACGGAATTGTACGACCCCTCCGACGAGATCGGCGCGCGCTGGGATTCCGCCGGTATCGATTGGCCGGTGAAAGAGCCGCTGCTCTCGCGAAAGGACGCGGCGCTTCCGGCGCTCGCCGAGCTGCGCAGGCTGCTCGATGGGTGAGGCGGAAAAGCGCGCCCGCGAGGTGCAGAGCGGCGCTGCCCGGGCGGCAGTGCTCGGGGTCAGCGACGGCCTGGTCACCAACGTCTCGCTGATCTTCGGCGTCGCCGGCGCGCAGGTCGCGGGACACTTCGTCGAGCTGGCCGGCCTCGCGTCGCTGGTCGCGGGCGCGGTCTCGATGGCGGTCGGCGAGTACGTCTCGATGTCGGCCCAGGTGGAGCTGCTCGAGCGCCTTCTCACCGACTACCGCCGCCACCTCGAGCAGCAGCCCGAGCGGGCACGCCAGGAGCTGGAGGACTTCATCCAGCGCGGCGGGGTGATGCAGGCCACCGCCCACAACGCGAGCCACCAGATCGCGCTGGTGCCCGACCGGGCCTTGGCGGTCTACGCGCGCTCGCTCGGCCTCGATCCGAACGAGCTCGGCTCGCCGTGGAAGGCCGCATCGAGCTCGCTGTTGACCTTCGCCGCGGGCGCGCTGGTGCCGCTCCTGCCCTGGTTCGTCTGGACCGGAACGCGCGCTGCGGTCGCCTCGATCGCGCTCGGCGGAGCCGCTGCCCTCGCCGTCGGCGGCGCCCTCGGGTTCCTCGGCGGACGCAACATCGCCTGGAGCGCGCTGCGCCAGCTCCTCGTGCTCGCCGTGGCCGCCGGCGCCACCTGGGCCGTCGGCCGCCTGTTCAACGTTCAGGCTTGATGGCCTCCGGCGTGCCCGCCGCCCTTCAATTCGCGCTCGGCGTCGAACCAGTCCTCCTGATCCCGTCCGGGCGTCTTGCCGCGCTTCTCGTAGCGCTCGTACGCCCTGCGTGCGATCACGTCCCGGTCGAGCGGCGCGGTGCGCTCCTGCTGCGCCCCGCGTCGCGATTCGGTCGGGCTCTCCTTCACGGGCGGCTTGCTCGACCCTCGCGTCTCGTTCTTCGCAGCCATCCGTCCTCCTGGTCGATGCGGCCTTCGTCGGCCGCGGCGACGCAGTTGTAGTCATCTTCCTCGGCCGGCGCAGTGCGCATCCGCCGCAACTGTCGACTCAGCAAAGCCCCCGGTGGGTCGCCGGCCAGCCGGGCGAGACGCTCACCCGTCCGTCTGATGCGTGCCAACATGCTGGTGCCCATCGTTTTTTCGAGCCGGCCCCCTAACCAGCCGGCGAACGAGGCACACCATGCGAATTGGGATGCTGGCCGCCGCTATCGCGCTCCTCGGCACAGCCTGCTACAGCGAGTCGGCGCCGAACCGTTATTACGTCGCGAGGGATCGGGCGGCCGTGGCACCGGCCGAATTCGACGCATACACCACCAGCGGCGATTTCGTGCGCGTGGCGCAGGACCGCCGTACCGGCGACTTGATCATCGTTTCGCCATCCGAGCTGCATGGCGCACGGGTGGCGATCGTCAGCGACAACGGCGGCAACGGCGCGCCGCTGGTCACCACCGACGTCCGCGGCCGTCGCGTCATCATCCGCGAAGGGAGCGCCGGCGATCGGCCGTAACGCTTTTTCTACGGCCCGAGCGTGATCCGCCGCAGCGCGTGCTCGCGCGGATCGGCCACCAGCAGGCTCCCGTCGGGCGCCGCGGCGATGGCGCGCGGCCATCCGAAGCCGGCGTCGTCGCCAAAGCCGTCGACGGTGCCGCCGCGCTGGCCGCCGGCGAGCGTTTCCACCAGGCCGTTGCGCAGGACGCGCACGCGCGCGCTGGCGCCGTCGAGGAACGCCAGCTGTCCGTCCCGAAGCGCCGCGACCGCGAGCGTCTCCGAAACCTGCGCGGACGACGCCGGGCCGTCCGCCCAGCCTGAGTTTCCGACCGACCCGGCCAGCGTGCTCACGCTGTGCGGGGCGGTCCCGGCGATCCGCCGCAACACGCCCGTCGCCGAGGAGGCGACGACCGCGTCGCCGCTCGGCAATACCGCCACCGAGATCGGGAAGTTGACCCGCGCGGTCGTGCCGGGACCGTCGGTGGTGCCTTCGAGCCCGCAACCGGCCCAGGTCGAAACCGACCCGGCCGGCGCCACTTCCCGAACGCGCTGGTTCCACGCGTCGGCGACGAGCAAGCTGCCGTTCGCGGTCAGCGCGATGCCCATCGGCTCCGAGAAGAGAGCCTGCGCGCCCGGCCCATCGGCAAACCCGAGTCCCGAGCCGGCGACCGTCCAGACGTTTCCGCCTGCGATCGCGCGGATGCGGTTGTTGCCGGTATCCGAAACGTAGATGGTGCCGCTCGACGCCACGGCGACGCCGCGCGGCCCGCGGAACTGCGCTTGCGCCGCCGGCCCGTCGGCGAACCCGGGCGCGCCGCCCGCCACGGGCACGATCGCGCCGTCGCTGCTGACGCGCACGATCCGATCGCCGTCGACCACGATCGCGTCGGGGCCGGCCGCGGCGACCGCCACCGGCCGATCGAGAGCGCGCGTGACGGTCGAGACCTTCACGCCGTGCCGATACTGCGGCTGCGCCGCGCCTTCCGGCAGCGAGAGCGGCTTGAGAGCCGCGGAGCCGAGAGTGCCGTCGCCGGCCAGCTTCGAAAAGACGTTGGCGACGAGCTGCTGGATGCGCGGGTCCCACCTTCCCGCACGCGCGAGCGCGTTCCCCCAGGTGATGCTGCCGGAAGCAAAGACGCGCCCCCCGGCCGGCGTGGTGTAGATCGTGCTCTCCGCGGCGTTGATCGCCGCTTCGTGATCCTCGACCATCGCATTCGCGATCACCGAGGTCCCCGCCGGCTCGTCCCCGTTGGCGTAGCGGTGGTCGGACTCGTCGCCGTACGCGCCGGGGATCAGCGTGCCCGAGGTGACGTTGGCCCCCGCCCAGACCCAGGAGGACGGATCGGTCACCGTGGCGGGCGCGTCGGTCCACAGCCAGCTCCCGTACATCTCGCCGAACACCGCGTTTTCCGGGCGGTTGAGCGGCGCGTTCCGCCACAGCGTCGTCAGGTGCAGCGGGTCGGAGTTGCGCACCGGATCGAGACTCGGCGCGAAATCCTTGTAGCCGATCAGCACGCGCCGCGAGGCGTCCGCGAAGCGAACCTGCCAGTAGCTGGTGTTGGCAGCCAGCACGGCGAGGTTCGACCCGCGGGAGACGGCATTTTCGACCGCGTTGCGCATTGCCTCGGTCCAGTACTCGCTGTGTCCCTGGAGGAGCACCATCCGGCGCCGCTCGACGAGCGACGGATCGCGGTCGAGGTCGGCGTCGGAGACGTACGCGATGTCGTACCCCTGCGACTCGGCGAAGTAGATGAAGTCGCGGTCCTTGGAAAACAGCTCGCCCGCGCCGAAGTCCTGCAGGTACGGCCGGTCGAACGACACGGCGAAGGCGTGCCACTTCGACCAGTCGCTGCGGAAGTTGTCGTAGAGGCTGGTGCCGCCCCACGCGTTGTAGGCCTGGTAGGTGTTGGTCGAGACCGAATAGAGGATCGTCGCGCCCGGCGCCGGCTCGCGGACGACGAACGTGGCATAGGTCTGACCGAGCGACGAGATGATCTTTATCAGATACGCGCCGGTCACCGCGTCGGAGGGAAGGGTCACCGTGAACGCAGTCGGCCACGGCGCGCTCACCGCTCCGGTCGCGCGATCCATCACCGTCGCCGACCACACCGGGATCTGGGCCGTTCCGTCGAGGATCTTGCGGCCGCCCTCGCCGCCGTAATAGCCGAGCCGCCACAGCTGCCACGTCGCGGTGGTGGGGTTCGAGGCGCCAGCCCTGATCGCCACCTGCTCGCCGGGAAGAGCGCTCGTCCGATCGGCGTACGCCGCCAGCTGCGTCGACGCCTGGCTGAGGCGCCATGAGCGGCCGCCCTGCCGCTGGTTCTCATCGACGATCGGCGACTGCCGCAGCGGCAGCATGGCCGTCCCGCCGTCGGGAGCGCCGGCGTCCGCTGTGCCCGCATCCGGACCGTCCGGCCCCGCGTCCGCAGTGGCAGGAGGCGGCGGCGAGGGCGCCTGGTCAGGAGGACCCGATCCGGTGGCCGGTGGGGTGTCCGCGGCGCGCGGCGTTTTAGCGCCGCAGGCCACGCAGAGCGCCGCCAGCCAGAGGAGACGAACCATTGCGAGTCGACGCGGAGCAAGGCCCACGCCACGCGATTCGTGACCGCTGCTCAACAGTCGAGCACCTGACTGGGTAGGCGCCTGACCCACCGGAGAAGAGGCGTGTCACGGCACGACTCCGACGCTTTCCCCATCGGGTATCGGTGCTCTACCCTTTCCTGTGTCCACCGGCGACCAGGATTTGACTTACCGCGTCGTATTCACCGAAGCCGCCTGCGCAGCTCCGCTGGAGGTCTGCGAAGAGGCGCGCGCGATCCTCGAGGACCTGCTCCGCAGCCTGTCCCTGATTCCGAGCGACAGCGTGTTCTGGGAGTCGATGCGCGCCAGCCGCCTCTGCCTGGTCGTCCGCGGCTGGTCGTTCCTCTACGGGTTCGAAGGCGAGACGCTGCGCGTCACCGAGGTCCGCAGAGCGGTCCGGTAGTTGCACGAGAGCGAACAGGTGATCACCGTACGGGCGCAGCCGTGTGGTTCGCCCCTGTGAGCTACTCTGTCCACTACACCATCGACATGAAGGGCTTTTCGGAGGGAGAGCGCCGCCAGGTCGAGCAGACGATGCAGCAGATCGCGGAGGTGGTGAACACCGTCCCGAAAGCGAGCCCCTTCTGGTCGTCGATGAAGGACTCGGTGCTGCAGATCGACGTCGCGGGGTGGCGGGTCGGGTATCGGATCGATCGGAGCGGCAACCTGGTCCGCGTGATCGAGGCCACCAAGGTCCGATGATCAGCTCGACGCTTCCGGGCCCGTTACGGACCGACGAGCAGTTCTGCCGAGTTCGCCGTAGTATCGCCGCCTGCGACCAGCAGCAACTGCCGGTTTAGTGCCGGCGAGGTCGTGATCGAGAGCGCGAGCCCCGCCGCCCCGAACCTCGGCACTCCCAGTGAACCGTCGTCGGCTTGGGTCCCGCTCGATTTGGCAGGGTCGATCTGCGCGATGGCGTCGGGGGCAGCGGCAGTGCCGCCGAGCAGCAGAACGTCGCCGGAATTCGGGCCGGTGCTCAACAACACGATCGGCGCGCGAGCGTGGGTTTCGGCCATGTTGACCGGCGCGGCGGAGGCGCCCCCCGAGATGGCGACCGTAGCGACGGTGGCATTGGAGTTGAACGTGAACGCGTACTTACGCACCGAGGCCGACGGGGTGGTCGTGTCGCTAAGATAGCCGCCGGCGATGATGAGGTTGCTGGTGTCGAGGGCGACGGCCGAATGAGCGGCTCGAATGGGCGCGGCGAAATTGGCGATGCCCAACTGGGTTGAGTTGCCCGTTTGGTGCAGGGGCGCAGTGGAATCGAGCGTCTCGACGTTCCCATCGTTGCTCTCACCCCCGATGATCACGATGCTGCTCCGCATCAGGGTCGCCGTGAGATCGATCCGCGCGGTCGACAACACACTGGTATTGTT
>JAIVGS010000072.1 GCA_020201435.1 Myxococcales bacterium | reverse complement strand
TCCTTGAGGCTCGCCGACGCCGTGGCCGCCGCGCTCTGGGCGGCTGCCGCGGTCGTGCCTGCGTCGGCCTGACCGGCCATGCCTGCGTCGGCCTGGGCGAGGAGAAGCGCGAATGCGATCTGGAACATGTCGAACCTCCTGTGTGGAGTGCGCCGTCTTACTACTTCCACTCCACTTTGACGACGGTGTACTCCACTTCCCCCGCCGGACGTCGGACCCTGACCAGGTCGCCCGCGCGCTTGCCGAGCAGCGCCCGCCCGAGCGGCGCCTCGTAGGAAATGCATCCCGGGCCGAGCTCCTCGCTTCCGACGATTTGATACCGGCTGGATTCGCCGTCCTCGTCCTCGAGCGTGACGGTGGCGCCGAAGAACGCCCGTTCGGTCTTCGGCCGCGCCGCCGGATCGACCACCTCGAACGTTTCGAGCTGCTTCTGCAGCTTGTGCAGCCTGGCGTCGATCTCGCGCAGCTTCTTCTTGCCGAGCTTGTACTCGTAGTTCTCGCTCCGGTCGCCGTGCGCCGCCGCGACCGCGACCTCCTGCGTCACCCGCGGTCGCTCCTCGTGCAGCAGCCGCCGGAATTCTTCGCGCAGCCGCTCGAAGCCTTTCGCCGTGATGTACTTCTTCTCCATCGTTCTTTGAGTTGCCCGAAGCGCGGCGTGCTGGCAACCTTCGCGCCGTGTCGGTCGCCGTCACCCAGGGCATCCGCATCACGGTGAAGAGCCGCTTCCTGCCCGACCAGTCGTCGACGGGCCGATGGGCCTTCGCCTACACCGTCCGGATCGAGAACATGGGCTCGATCACCGCGCAACTGCGCAGCCGCCACTGGATCATCACCGACGGCAACGGCAAGCGCGAGGAAGTCAAAGGCGACGGCGTCGTCGGCAACCAGCCGATCCTGCGCCCGGGCGAGAAGTTCGAGTACACCAGCGGCGCGGTCCTGCAGACGCCGCACGGCTCGATGCAGGGGACCTACCGGATGGTGACCGAAGACGGCCGCCAATTCGACGCGGAGATCGCCGCCTTTCCTTTGACCCAACCAGGATCGCTCAACTGACCCAAGAGCCGTGCCCGTGCCCGTCCCCGTTGTCGAGCACGTGCCCGTGCCCGTTTTCGTTTTCGAGCAGGTGCCCGTGCCCGTGCCCGGCCACCCGCACCAGCACCGGCACGAGTCCCCAAAAACGGGCACCAGCACGGCCACGAGTCCCGAAAACAGGGACGGGCACGGGCACGGGTTTGTGTTTGAAGTTGCGCCCCCGTCACCAAACCGTCACATATCAACGGTATGACCCGCGAGGTGCGGCAGCGGATCCTGATCGTGGACGACGAAAAAGACATCGTCCAGGTGCTCGATTTCGCCCTGAAACAGGCCGGCTTCGACACCGTCACCGCCGGCGACGCCGCCCAGGCGTTCGCCCGGGTCCGCGAGACGCAGCCCGATCTCGTCGTCCTCGACCTGATGCTCCCCGATCTGTCTGGCACCGAAGTCTGTCGCCAGCTCAAGTCCGCCGCCAAGACCGCGTCGACGCCGGTGATCATGCTCACCGCCCGCGGCGAGGAGGCCGACCGCGTCGTCGGCTTCGAGCTCGGCGCCGACGACTACATCACCAAGCCGTTCAGCGTCCGCGAGGTCGTCCTGCGCGTCAAGGCCATCCTCCGGCGCAACGCGCCAGGCGAGCAGGTCAAGCTGCGCGAGACGGTCGGCCCGTTGAGGGTCGATCCCGAAGCCCACCGCGCCTACGTCGAGGGCGAGGAAGTCGAGCTGACCGCGCTCGAGTTCCGCCTCCTCTCGACGTTCATGTCCCGGGTCGGCCGTGTCCAGACCCGCGAGCAGCTCCTGCACGACGTCTGGGAGATGACCGGCGACCTCCAGACCCGCACCGTCGACACGCACGTCAAGCGATTGCGCGAGAAGCTCCGCAGCGGCCGCGACCTGATCGAGACCGTCCGCGGCATCGGCTACCGCATGTCGGAGCCCGAGCACCGCGGATGAACCTCTTCGGCCGCAAGCCGACGCTGGAAGAAGCCGTCGAGCTGATCCGCGCCGAGCTGCGCGAAGGCCGCGCCCCGCAGGTACTGGTTGACGCACTGCAGCATCGCGAGCCGCTCATCTCCGGCGGCCGCGAGCCGCCCGGCCTGCAGGAATTGCTCGAGGCGGTCCCGGGCGCGGCCGCCCTGCTCGAGGTCGGCGGGCGCCTCGTCGCCCGCAACTCGCGGATGGAACAGCTCCTCGGCGGCGCTCGCACCGTCCTCGAAGGCACGCGATCCGACGAGCTCCTCGATCTCTGCTCCCGCGGCCTCGCCGGCTGGCCGCACCAGCGCGAGCTGTCGCTGCCCGCTCTCGGCCTCCAGGTGCAGGCCCAGGTCACACCTTTGAGCCACGCGCGCGCCCTGCTCGTCCTGCGCGATCTCACCGCCGAGCGACGCGCGGATCAGGTCCGGCGGGACTTCATCGCCAACGCCTCGCACGAGCTGCGCACGCCGGTGACCGCGATCTCCGGCGCTGCCGAGACGCTGCTGCACGGCATCGATCTGCCCGAGCAGGCGCGGGGGTTCGTCGAGATGATCGCCCGCCACGCCGAGCGGCTCACCCGCCTCACCGACGACCTGCTCGACCTCTCGCGCCTCGAGACCGGGGAGTGGAAAGCGGCCCTCGGCCCCGTGCAGCTCGCGCCGCTCGCCGACAGCGTGGTCGACCTCTTCCGCGAACGCGCCGCCGAAAAAGGCGTCGCCCTCGACGCCGACGTCCCCGAACGGCTGCGCGCCAACGCCGACCGGCGCGCGCTCGAGCAGATCCTCGTCAACCTGCTCGACAACGCGGTCAAATTCACGCCGCAGGGCGGCCGCGTCACCCTGCTCGGCGACGGCCTCGGCCCGACGGTCATGCTCTCGGTCGTCGACACGGGCCCGGGAATCGACCCGAAGCACCAGGCCCGCATCTTCGAACGCTTCTACCGCGCCGACGCCGGCCGCTCCCGCGACACCGGCGGCACCGGCCTCGGCCTCGCGATCGTGAAGCACCTGGCGCAGGCGATGGCCGGCGAAGCCGGCCTCGAAAGTACCGGAAACGGATCGCGATTCTGGGTGAAATTGCCGGCCGCTTAAAGAACCGTGCCCGTGCCCGTCCCTGTTTTCGGGGACTCGCGCCCGTGCTGGTGCCCGTTTTCGCGACTCGTGCCCGTGCTGGTGCGGGTGGCCGGGCACGGGCACTGGCACCCGCTCGAAAACAAAAACGGGCACGGGCACGTGCTCGGAAACGGGGACGGGCACGGGCACGGGCTTTGTCACACAAACGTCACATTCCCCGCGTACAAGGCCGCATGCTCGAAAAGCTGATGCCGAGGTCCGACGAGTTCTTCGACGACTTCGACGCCCAGGCCGACGCCACCGTCCGCGGCGCGAAGCTTCTCTGCGACCTCCTCGACGACTTCAACGACATCGAACGCAAGGTCCAGGCGATCAAGGAAGTCGAACACCAGGGCGACGCCATCGCCCACCGCGCGTTCGAGCGGCTCCACCGGCAGTTCATCACGCCGTTCGACCGCGCCGAAATCCATCGTCTTCTCGGCCGGATCGACGACGTCCTCGACCTCACCGACGCCACCGCCGAACGGATGCTGCTCTACGAGGTCGGCCCGCCCCCCCAAGCCGCCAAGGACCTCGCCAAGGTGCTCGTGCCCTGCACCGAAAAGCTGCAGGAAGCCGTCCGCGCCATGCGCACCATCAAGAACCCCGGCGAGATCCTCGCCGCCTGCCGCGACATCAAGACCTACGAGAGCCAGGCGGACGCGCTCGGCCGCGCCGCCATCGCCGCCCTCTTCAAGTCCGGCGCCGACGCGCTCAGCATCATGAAGTGGAAGGAGATCTACGACCTCATGGAGACCGCCACCGACCGCTGCGAGGACGTCGCCAACGTCATCGAGGGCGTGGTGCTGGAGCATGCGTAGATGCTCGGGATCGTGATCGCGCTGATCGGGCTGGCGCTGATCTTCGACTTCATCAACGGCTTCCACGATTCGGCGAACTCGATCGCGACCGTCGTCTCGACCCGCGTGCTCTCGCCCGGCCTCGCCGTCGCCTGGGCCGCATTCTTCAACTTCATCGCCGCGTTCGGCGGCGGGGTGAAGGTCGCGAACACGATGGGCAAGGGCATCATCCATTTCGACTCGCTCAAGGCCCACGGCACCCACACCGTGCTCTCGGTCATCTTCGCGGCGCTGGTCGGCGCGATCGTCTGGGACCTCATCACCTGGTGGTGGGGCCTTCCCTCGTCGTCATCGCACGCGCTCGCCGGCGGGCTGATCGGCGCGGCGCTCCCGTCGCTCGGCTGGCACGGCCTCGTCTGGGACGGCATCGGCAAGATCTGCCTGTTCATCGTGCTCTCGCCGATCATCGGGATGGTCCTCGGCAGCGCGATGCAGATCGCGACCGCGTGGATCGTGAGGCGGCGCACGCCGATGCAGGTCGACAAGTGGTTCCGCCGATTGCAGCTCGTCTCGAGTGGCATCTTTTCCTACAGCCACGGCACCGGCGACGCGCAGAAGACGATGGGCATCATCGCCGTCATCCTCTACGGCACCATCTGGGTGGAGCGCGAATTCACCATCCCTTTCTGGATCATCCTGATCTGCAACGGCGCGATCGCGCTCGGCACTGCCTTCGGCGGATGGCGCATCGTCCGCACGATGGGCCACAACCTGACCAAGCTGCAGCCGATCGGCGGCTTCTGCGCCGAGACCGGCGGCGGCGTCACGATCCTGGCGATCGCGAAGCTCGGCATCCCGGTCTCCACGACGCACACCATCACCGGCGCGATCGTCGGCGTCGGCTCGACCAAGGGCGCCCGAGCCGTCCGCTGGGGCGTGGCAGGCCGGATCGTCTGGGCCTGGATCCTGACGATCCCGGCCTCGGCCATCGTCGCCGCCCTGATGTACGCCGCCGCGCGCCCGCTTCTGGCCGCCGCGTTCTAGCTCGCGCCCCGACCGGTCAGCACCACCGGAAACGTCTGCAGGATCAGGCTCAGGTCCTCGGCCAGGCTCCAGTGGTCGATGTAGCGCATGTCCAGGTACATCCACTGCTGGAACGAGATCTGGTCGCGGCCGGAGACCTGCCAGATGCAGGTCAGACCCGGCCGCACCGAGAGCCGCCGCCGCTGCCACGGCTCGTACTGCGCGACCTCCCTCGGCACCGGCGGCCGCGGCCCCACCACGCTCATGTCGCCGCGCAGCACGTTGATGAGCTGCGGCAGCTCGTCGATCACCACCATCGTGCGGAACTTGAACATGTTGAAGGGCCGCACGTGCAGGCCGACGCGGGCCTGCTTGAAGAAGATCGGCCCCTTCGAGGTGAGCTTGATCAACGCCGCCACCGCGAGCAGCACCGGCGAGAGGACCAGCAGCGCCAGCGCCGAGGTGAAGATGTCGAACAGCCGCTTCAACGAGCGCTGGAACGGCCGCGGCGCGTGCGTCAGGTAGTGCAGGTAGCCGTCTTCGACCGCCGCGGGAACGGCAGGCCGCGCCCGCTCCAGCCGAACCGAGTAGGCCGGCAGGGCGAACGGAATCCCGAACCGCTCGCAGACCCGCACTACCTGCTGCATCTCGGCGGCGTTCTTCCCCGGGTGGCCGGCGACGTAGACCTCGTCGACGGGCATCGCGCGCAGGCAGCGCTCGAGGTCGCCCACGCCACCCAGCGCCTCGCCGGTCTCGCCTTCGAACCTGAGATTTCCGACGATGCGCACCGGCCGCCGAGAGGGATCGGCGAAGTCGTCCGCCGTGGCCTGCGCCATCGGGCCGATGCCGACGATCAGCACCTCGCGCAGCGGCGGCTCGCGGTACTCGAGCTTGCGGAAGAGGAGCATCCGCGGCAGCAGCACCGCCGGCCAGAGCAGCAGGAAGTATTCGCCCGGACCGGGCAGCGAGCTCGAATCCGGCGAGAGGAAGCGAAGGACCCCGAGCGCGAGCGTCGCGCCGAGCGCGAGCAGCGAGACCATCGCGGTCTCTTCCACGCCCGACCGGTTCGCCCAGCGGTCGTAGTAGCGGACCGCGAAGGTCTCGGCGGCCCAGAAGAGCGCGAGCATGCCCGAGCACGCGAGCACCCGCGGTTCGAGGGTCTTGCCCGACAGCCGCGAGGCAGCGACCGCCGCGCACATGACGATGGTGAGGTCGAATGAGACGTTCAGATGCGCGACGAGGCGCGGGCCCCATCGCTCGATCAGCGACTTCAACGGCGTTCCCCCAACCCGGCGAAATGAGCCGGGTTCCCCATGTGGGACAATGTGCACCGGGGTCTTACCGGGCAAGCGGCTGGATCTCAGCCGGGCGAGTTCACATCTTCGTGCGCCATGGAGCGGGTGCGCGTCGGCAGCCTCGGGATCGACCGCGTGACCATGACCGAAGCCCTCGATGCGGTCGAGTGGCTCGTCGATCTCGGCGCCAGCGGCGCGATCTTCACGCCGAACGTCGACCACGTCGTGCTCGCCGAGGAAGACACCCGCTTCCGCGATGCGTACGGCCGGGCGAGCCTCAGCCTGGCCGACGGGATGCCGGTCGTGTGGGCCAGCCGCCTGCTCGGCCGGCCGGTGCCGGAAAAAGTCTCCGGCTCGGACTTCGTCCCGCAGCTGATGGAGCGCGCGGCAGAGCGTGGACTGCGCGTCTACCTCCTCGGAGGCGGTCCCGGCGTCGCCGAGCGCGCCGCCGAAATCCTGCGCGAGCGCGGCGTCGCGATCTGCGGCGTCGACGCGCCGCTCCTGACCGCGACGACGGACCTCGCGCCGATCGCCGACCGGATCCGCGACGCGTTGCCCGACGTGGTCCTCGTCGGGTTCGGCGCGCCCAAGCAGGAGCTCTTCATCGACGCGGTGCGCAACGAAGCTCCCGCGGTCTACGTCGCCTGCGGAGCAACGCTCGATTTCATCGCCGGCAACGTGAAGCGCGCGCCGCGCTGGATGTCGGCCAGCGGCCTCGAATGGCTCTACCGGCTCTGCCGCGAGCCGCGTCGACTCTGGCGCCGCTATCTCGTCCGCGACCCGAAGTTCGCGCTGATTCTCTGGCGGCAGCTCAGGGACAGACGGGCTGCCCTCCCGCCGCAGTCAGCGCCAGGACCCGCTTGACGAAGTTGCCGTTGTCGGTCGACGGGTTCGTCTGGTGGTCCTCGCCCGCGCCGAACACCATCGCGAACGCGTTCGTCCGCGCGACCTCGTCGGTGTGGGTGAAGAAATAGTCGACGCGGTTGTCCTGCCACTGGAGGTTCACGTTCGGCAGCGACATGTTCCCGAGCGGCAGTTGCCACCAGAGGGCCGGCTTGTTCATCCGCTCGGTCAGCGCCGTCACCCAGCTGAACGCCTGGTGGAAGGTCGGCAGCGTCGTGTTGGCCGGATCCCAGAACGCGTTCCCGGCGCCCTGCGCCTGGTACCAGCCGGCGTCGCGGTCGCTGGCCTCGACGACCACGAAGTCGCCGTCGCCCCCGCCGAGCGCGAGCAGATAGTCGGCGACCTTGCGGGCTTCGGCCGCCATGTCGACCGAGGGGTTGCTGTTGCTGGTTCCGTCGATTCCGCTCGCCCATGCCGACGCGTGCAGGCCCACCTTCGCGTGCGGCGCGTACTTGCGCACCATCGCGATCAGGCACTTCGCGAATCCGGCGACCGAATTTTCCTGCGCCGAGCAGTCAACCGGGTTCGCGCTGGCCACCGCCGCCGGGAGCGCGTGCGGGTTCGAATTCGCCTGCTGCGCGTATCCCCACAGGTCGGGCTCGATGTGGAGCAGCGCCGGCCCCTGGCCGATCTGCTGCAGCACGAACCGCCAGTCGTCGAAGTAGCGCTTGAGCAGCGTCCCGTTGGTGAGCGCCGCGACCTCCGGCTTGCCCTCGGCGACGCCGCTCGTCTGCAGAAGCTCGTAGTAGCTGACCATCGGCAGCTTCGTCTTGCCGAGCAGGTCGCTGTCGGAACCGCCTTGCGCGGCCATGCAGCTCTTCTGCGGCGGAGGATCGGCCGGCATCCCGGCGTCGGGAACGTCGCCGACCGGCGGAGGCGTATCGATGCTGCCCGCGTCGACCGGCGGAGGTGGAGCGCTCGCCGGATCCGGATCAGGAACCGGCGACGAAACCGCGACGGTCGCCGTCGGCTGCTGCGAGCCGGAGCACGCGAAGAACATGAAAGGTACGACCAGCACCCACCGCCTCAACTGTCCTCCAGAGTTCAGAAAACGGCTGCACGCGGCGCGCTATTTCCACTTCCGAACGTTGGGTGCGCGGATGTAGGTGTGTGGCTACGTTCCGTCCATGCAGAGCCGTCGCAAGACAGCGCTGGTGGTGGAAGACCATCCGGAGATCCGCAGCGGCATCCGCGCGCTGTTCCTGAGGATGGGGATCGACACGATCGAAGCCGCGGACGCGCAGTCGGCGCTGTCGCGGCTCGAGGCCTGCAAGCCCGACGTGGTCTGTCTCGACCTGGTCCTGCCCGAGTCGTCCGGGTACGAGCTGTGCGAGTTCATCCGCAAGTCGCCCGCGCACCATCGGACGCCGATTCTCATGATGAGCGACCGCGCGTACCCCGAGGACCGCGCGCACGCGGCCGAAGCGGGAGCGAACGCGTTTCTCGTCAAGCCGTTCAGCGAAGAGTCGCTGCGGCGGCGCATCGAGGCCCTGCTGGCGCAGCCATGATCCTCCTCGCCGCCGCGGCGGCGCCGGTGCTGGCGGCGTGCGCGTACTTGTTCGTGTTGACCCTTGCGTCGCGGCGTCGGGAGGCGCCCGCGGGCGAAGAGTCGGTTCGATTCGACGTCGTCGTTCCGGCGCACGACGAGGAGAGCGGGATCGCGCGGACGGTGCGGAGCCTGCTCGCCGTCGATTACCCTTCTGTGCTGCGGCGCGTCATCGTCGTCGCCGACAATTGCACCGATGCAACCGCGGCGCGCGCATCGGAGGCCGGCGCGACCGTCCTCGTCCGCAGCGATCCCGAGCGGCGCGGCAAAGGATACGCGCTCGCCTTCGCATTCGATCGCTGCGACGCGGATGCGGTCGTGGTCATCGACGCCGACACGGTCGTCTCGCCGAACCTGCTCCGCGCCTTCGCCGCGCGACTGCAGGCCGGCGCGCTCGCGGTGCAATCCGCGTCGGCGGTCTCGAACCGCGACGACTCGTGGCGCACCCGCCTGATGTCGCTCGCGCTCGCCTTGTTCAACGGCGTCCGTTCGCTGGGCCGCGATCGGCTCGGCCTCTCCTGCGGCCTGCGCGGCAACGGGATGTGCCTCTCGATGGCGATGTTGCGGACCCATCCGCCGCGGGCGTTTTCGCTGGTCGAGGACCTCGAGTACGGCATCGCTCTCGGCCGCGCCGGCGTGCGCGTGCATTTCGCTCCCGAAGCCTTCGTCGCCAGCGAGATGGTCCCCAAGGGGTCCGTCGCGCAGCGGCGCCGGTGGGAAGGCGGCCGCGCCCGACTCGCGCGCCAGCTCGCGCTGCCGCTCCTGCGCGACGCAATCCGCACGCGGAGCGCGATGCTTCTCGACCTGGCCCTCGATCTGCTCGTGCCGCCGTTGTCCAAGCTCGCCCTCGCGATCGCGATCGGCCTCTCGCTCTCGCTCGCGCTCGGCGCGCCGCTCTGGCCGTGGCTGCTCTGCGCAGCGCTCCTGGCGGTGCACGTCGCACGCGGATGGCAGCTCTCGGGCGTGCGGCTGCGCGATCTCGCCTGCGTACCCGCGTACGTCTTCTGGAAGCTGTTCGCCGTCCGCCGCGCGCCGCCCCAGGAGTGGCAGCGCACCGAACGGAAGGTGGCGGTCGAATGAAGCTCAGCGTCGTCATCGCTACCTGGAACCGCCCGCAGCTCCTGCGGCGGCTTCTCTCGCAGCTCGCGCAACAGACGCTCGATGACTTCGAGGTGATCGTCGTCGACGACGGATCTTCACCGCCCGTCGAAGCTCAGGGCGTTCACTTGATTCGCCAGGCGAACGCCGGCGCCGCCGCGGCGCGTCATGCCGGCATTCTCGCGGCCCGCGGCGATATCGTCGTCGTCGTCGACGACGACATGCAGGTCGGTCCGGACTTCCTCGCGCGTCATCTCGCAAGCCACGACGGGCCGCACTCGGTGGTGCTGGGGCGCATCCGCGCCGATCCCGATCTGCCGAAGATGCCGCTCTTCGAACGCTGGCACGCGCATCTGCTCGACGTGAAGGCCGAAAAGCTGCGCGACGGCCGGCTGCAGCCGCGCGGCGACTTGCTCTTCACCGGCAACGCCTCGTTCCATCGCGCCGATTATCTCGCGGCGGGCGGATTCGACCGCTCGCTCGGGCAGTCGGAGGACATCGAGCTCGGGATGCGGCTGGAAAAGGCGGGCGCGACGTTTCGCTTTTCGGAAGACGCGTCGACGTTGCACGGCTCCGATCACACCAGCCTGCGCAAGTGGCGCGACCGCGCGCGGCGGTACGGCGCATGCGACCTGCGCATCGGCCGCAAGCACCCGGACCTCGCGACCGCGGGCCCGTGGCACCGCCTCCTCTTCGATCTCAACCCGATCACCCGGTCGTTCGTCGCGTACTCGCTGGCGGCGCCGTGGCTCGCCGGCGTGCTGACGACGCTCGCCATCTGGATGGCGCTGGCCTTCGACAAGCTCGGCCTCGAGCGCGTGGCGTTCGCCGCCACCTCGCTCGCGTACTCGATGGAGTACTACCGCGGCGTCCGCTACGAGGCCGGCTCGATCGCCGGCGCGATCCGCGACCTCTGGGCCTTCGCGCGCAGGAACGGCCGCACCAGCCCGCCCGGATGGCGGAGCATCAGCGCCACGAAGGGGATCGACGGCAGCGGATCGCTCCAGTCGTGAACGATGTCGACGTGCTTCGCGGCCGGTTTTTCGTACGGCTGCGTCCACCGGTACACCAGGTGCGGAACGCCGTGACGCCAGATCAGGTCCTGGCGCGCAGGTCCAACTGGCTGAATTGACTCGCCTTTCAGCGATCGGATCCAGAGCAGCGGCAGGTCGTGGCCGCGCTCGATGTCGAAACGGATGAACCCGTGCGCGCGCGGGTTCAAGTCGATCGCCAGCCAGTCGCCCGAGCGCGGGTCGCGGATGAATTCGACCTCGAAGATGCCGCTGCCGAGGATGCCGCGGGCGAGCGACACGCCGAGCTCGAGCAACGCTGGATCGTCGACCGGCCGGAACTCGATGCCGATGCCGAGCTGCGGCGGCCACTGGGCGATCTTGCGACTGACCGACGCCGCCAGCGTCTCGCCGTCCGGCGCAAGGACGCCGCTGACGCTGTAGAGATTCTCGAGCGCCGCCGGGACCAGCTCCTGCACCATCGGCAGCGCCAGCTCGGGATGGCGGGTGTCGCCGATCGCGTACGGGCGGAACGCGGCGCGCAGCTCGTCGGCGGAGCGCACCACCTCGCCGCGCGCGATGCCCACGCCGACGTGCGATTTCGGCTTGAGGATCGCCGGGTAGCGGTACGTCGCCGCGCTGTCGCGCGCTTCTTCGATCGAGCACGGATGCGCCGACCACGGCGTGCGGAAGCCGAGCCTGGCGCACGCCGCGTCGAAGCGGTCCTTGAAGAGGCAATCGAGGACTCGCTCCGTAGCCGTGGCATACGCGACGAGGTCCGAGGTCGGCGCGACCGCGTCGATCCGGCCGCTGCGCAGCTCCTCGTCGAGCCACGGCTGGAAGCGCGGATCCTCGAGATCGGGGCAGCGCGCGAAGTCGCCGCAGTACCGTGAGAACCGCGAGACGGGAAAGCGCCGGTGCGAGTAGACGCGGAGCCGCACGCCGGCGCGTCCGAGCGATCGCACGAACGCGATCCCGGTCGGAACGTCGGCGTCGAAGATGCCGACCGTCATCGCGCCTCCGGAAAGCATTCACGAGCACCGCGGACGCGCAGCGCGTGTAGGGCGATGTGCGCGGCCGTCTCGCGCCAGGTCCGCGTGCCGTCGACCGCGAATCGCGGCAGCACCGCGCCACGCTCGCGCTCCGACGCCGCGTACGGCCGCGGCTCGGTCGACCAGATCTGGAACCGTCCGAGGCTGCGAAGCGCATCGACGTGCGGCCGATCGAAATCGACCCCGGGAATGCCGTACGGAAACGCGAAGTGCCGCGCCGGCTCGCCGAACAGCCGGCGAAAGTCGGTCAGCGATGCCTCGTACTCGGCCCGGCAGACGTCCGCCGGCATCCGATGGTGCACGTTGCTGTGGTCGCCGAGGGTCGCGTTCGGCAGCGCCTGGATCTTGCGGCACGTCGCGAGGTCGGCGAGCGCGAACTCGGGCCGCGCCGCGACGGCGCGCAGCTCGTCACGGAAATTCTCGAGCGCGGGGTCGAGCGGTGCGACGATGCTCGCCGCGTCGCCGTTCACCTCGGCGAGGTCCCAGCGGAACCCGGCTTGCCGCTCGGTCTTCTCCGGACAGACGAACCAGAGCCACTCGACCGAAGGAAAGCGCGGCGCGCGCGACAGCACGTACTCCGCGCCGTCGCGATAGCCGTCGTCGAACGAGACCGTCAGCCACCGGTCGTCGCGGCGCGCGGCGTCGAGTAGAAAACGGATCAGCGCGTCGATCTGCGCCGCCGGCATCGTCAACTTCGGAACCATCTCGCCAGGCCGGCGCGTGTCCGAAACCCGATGAAAGCAGAGGGCGACGCGCCGTCCGCCCAGCGCGCGCCGGAAGAGCGCCGCGAGCGCGGGCTCCGACGACGACGCCAGCCGGAGGATCATCTCGCGCATGGCGCGAAGGTAAGTCAGCGCCCACATGCACGCATGCGTATCTTTGCAGGCGCGATGTCCGAGGTCGAAATCAGCCCCGTCTCGCCTTGGCGGGATTTTCAGGCGGCCTTCTGGAACGCGATGAAGCTGTCGGCTTCGTTGATCGCGACCTGGACCGTCGCGCTCGGCGTCCGCTTCGTCCTGCCGCGCTGGCTCGGCCCCGAGGAATACGGCGTCTACAGCTTCGCCGGCGCTTTCGCCGCGAGCTTTTTCGTGCTCGCCGCTCTCGGGATGGAGACGTACGTCCAGAAGGAGGTCCCGACCCGGCCGGAGCACGCCTCGGACTTCATCGGCGGCATCCTCGTGCTCCGGCTCTGCATCGGCCTCGCGCTGTTCGCGGCGATGGCGGTCATCCTCCGCCTCGGCGGCCGGCCGGTCGAAGTGCGCGAGGTCGTCTACCTCTTCGCCGCCGGACAGCTCCTGCTCGTCTGCAACGCGACGTTCTCGGCGTTGCTGCACGCACGCGGCACCGTCGACGGCCTTTCGGTCACCAACGTCGCCGGCAAGCTGCTCTGGGGCGCGGGCACCGTCGCCGGTCTCGTGACACACAGCGGATTGATCGCGCTGGCCGCCGCGTTCGCCGGCGCGGAGCTGTTCAAGGCCTGCGTTCTCTTCGCGCTCTGCCGCAAGCACCTCTCGCTCGACCTGCGGCTGCGCGTTGACGCGACGCGCCGCGCGATCCTCGCGAGCCTGCCGTTCTTCGTCACCACGCTCGCGACCAGCCTCTTCACCCGGATCGACGACACGCTCCTCGGCTTTCTCGCCAACGATCGCGAGGTCGGCTGGTTCGGCCTCTCGTCGAACGTCGCCCAGGTCGCGGAACTGCTCGCTCCGCTGATGGGCGCCGTCCTGTTGCCGCTCTTTTCGCGGGTCGCGGCGCGGTCGCGCGACGAGCTGACGCACGTGATGCGCCGATCGCTCGAGATCATCCTGCTCTTCGCGGCCTCCATCTCGGTCGCGCTCGGCCTCGGCGCCGACGTCTGGATCTCGATCCTCGGCGGCGAGGCCTACGCGCCGGCGGTGCCGTCGCTGCGGCTGCTCGCGCCGGTCTTCGTCCTCACCTACGTCGGCATGGTCTGCGCCGACTACCTCTATCTGCTCGGCCGATCATGGACGGTGACCGCGATCTGCCTCGGCGGCCTGGCGGTCAACGCGATCCTCAACGCGACGCTGATCCGGCCGATGCTCGAGATGCTCGGACCCGGCGGCGCCGGCGTCGGGTCGGCCTTCGCCACCTGCGCCACCGAAGCCTTCACCTGCGCGATGTTCGTGATCGTGATCGGCCGCAAGCTGCTCGACGCGCGCCTCGCGGGGGCCCTGCTCAAGCTCGGGCTGGCTTCGCTGGCGACGTTCGCGGTCGACCGCGCCTTCCTGCACCTGGGGCCGGCGCGCCTCTTGCTCGATGCGGTGACGTACTGCGCGATCGTGGCCGCGAGCGGCGCAGTGCGAATCGACGAGATCCGCGCCTTTCTGTCGCAAGCCCGACAATAATTGCAGCAGGCGAGCGCCCGCCCCACCTTCTCGGCGATGCGACGTGGCCTGATTCTTTCGGTATTTCTCGTGCTCGCCGGCTGCCGGCACACCGGCGCGTACGTCTGGGTCGACCGGTACGACGGAAAGCCGCTGGCGCCGTCGTACGTGGTCGGGCCGGGCGACACGGTGACCGTGAAAGTCCTCGGCCACGACGAGATGTCGGCGCACGCCAAGGTCCGCAGCGACGGCCGGATCGCGGTCCCGTATCTCAACGACGTCGAGGTCGCGAACCAGACGCCGGACGACGTCGCCGAGAAGCTGCGCAAGAAGCTGGTCGACTTCGTCAACCGGCCGATCGTCACCGTCACCGTCGACGAGCCGCGGCCGTTCACGGTGCCGGTCACCGGGGAAGTCACCCGGCCCGGCGTCTATCCGCTCGACACGCCCGCCGGCGTCCTGCAGGCGCTCGCGAGCGCCGGCGGCCTGACCCAGTTCGCGCACGACGACCAGATCTACGTGCTGCGCCGCGGCCCCGACGGCGTGCCGGTGCGCATCCGCTTCAAGTACGAATCGCTCGCGCACGCCGAGGGCGCGAGCGGGACCTTCGCGCTGCAGCGCGACGACATCGTCGTGGTGGAGTAGTGGCGGCGCTGCTGCTCGCGGCGCTGCTCGGCGCGCGGCTCGATGCCGCCGTCGAGACCTCCGGGCATGCGGGGTCGGATCCGCTCGCCAACACCGCCGACGTCGAGCCGTCGCTGACGCTGCACCTCGACGCGCCGGCGACCCAGTTCCAGCTTCGTTATGCCCCGAGATTACTGGGGAATTCGGACGGCGCGCTGACCCGCCAGTCGGCGGCGCTGAATGCGCGCTGGACCGCGGATCGACTCTGGACCTGGTCGGCGGCGGCGCGTTTTCGCGAAGGCCGCAGCGAGCTCGCGTGGGATGGAATCGAGAACATCCTCCCGCTGATCCGCGACGAGATCTTCTTCGACGGCAACGCCGGCTTCAGCTACACGCCCGCGCGCGGCTGGTCGATCGACGTGACCGCCGGGTGGTTCACGTACGGCGGCCTCTCTGACGCGTCGCAGCAATCGATCCCGCTGCAGATCGGCCCGCAGGTTTACGCGGCGGTCCATCAGGTGGTCACCCGGTCCGACGAGCTGATGTACGAGTTGTACGACTCGTACACTTCGGCGACCGGCGGCCGTCACACCTCGCTGCTCAAGCTCAACGCCGGATGGAAGCACGAGCTCACGCCGTCGGCGCGATTCCTGGTCACGGCCGGCGCCAGCGACGACCCGACGATCCGGCCGATCGGCTCAGCCGAGCTCCAGTATCAAGCGTCCCGCTCACTGGAGCTCCGCGCCAGGGCCGCCGTCGGACCGCACTACAGCCTCGCCACCGCCGACCTCCGCGACCGCGCCGAGCTGCAGGCCGGAGCGAGGTTGGCGCTGAACGAGCTCTCGCTGAGCGCACGCGTCGCCGGCGCGAAAGAGCTCGACGCCGGCGGCGTCCTCGGCATCGTCGCCGGCGAAGCCGGCTATCGTCTCGGCCCCGCCCTCTCGCTCGCTGCCGGCGTCGAAACCATCCGCCAGCGGCCCGCGCCCGACTCGGCGTGGACCGCCTTCGCCGCCCTGACCGCCGGCGCGCAGGACATTTTCTAGGACCGGACAATGGGAAACCTCGCGCTGCTTTCGATACTTGTCGCGACGGTGGCGATGCCTAGCTTGGCCGCTCGGGACCCCGATGCGCACCGGGGCCTGCGGAAGCTGCTCGTTCGAATGTGTGCGTTCGTGGTCGTCTACTGGCTGATCGTGCTGTTCGCGACGCCGCGGCCGTAGGGAGGCGGGATGGCGGACAATTTCACAGCGCCGCCCCTCTTCGAGCCCGGCGAGCTGCGCGCGTGGGCCGGCTTCGCCGGCGGCGCGCTCAAGCGCAGGCGCAAGCTCGCGCTCGAGGTCTTCGTCTTCGTCGTCGCCGCGACCGTGCTCGCGCTGCCGCTCTTGCCCCGCCGCTATCACGTCGAGGCGAAGGTGCTGGCGCTGCCTTCCGACGGCGCGCCCGGCGTGGCGCGGCAGAGCAGCGGCGATCCGGCCGGTCTGCTCGAGTCGGCCGCGCAGGTGGCCCTCACCCACGAGAACCTCGTCTCGATCGTGCGCGCGCAGGACCTGGTGTCGAAGTGGGACGCCGATCGCGGGAGGCTCTCGCATCTCTGGCATCGAACCGCGCCCACCGAGCGGGACCTCGTCCGCCGGCTGCAGAAGACGCTGACCGTCAAGGTCAAGGGCGAAGAAGTCCTGATCGCGTTCGACTGGCCCGAGCCGCAGACGGCGGTCGCGGTCGTCGAGGCCGCGCAGAAGAACCTGCTCGCGGCGCGGCGCGAGGCCGAGCTCTCACCGCTGGAGCGAAAGGCGACGTCGCTCGAACAGAGCGCGGCCGAGGCGCAGAAACGCGTCGACCTTTTGACCAGCCGGGTCACGACAGCGGTGCGGCTCAAGCGCCGCGGCGCGCGGGCGGCCACCGTGCGCGCCCTGCAGGCCGACGGAAAGTTTCGCGACCTGCCCGATCCGGCGCTCGCGTCCCAGCGGCTGGAGCTGATCGGGCGGCGCAGGGCGATCGCCGAGCTGGAAGAGACCCGGCAGAAGCGCCTCTCCGAGCTCAACGCGACGCTCGCCGAGCAGCGCGCGACGCTCGGGCCGGAGAACGCGGCGCTGCAGGAGACCCAGCAGAAGATCGCCTCGCTCGCCGCGGACCAGGCGCGGATCGATCGGATGCGCGCCGACGAGCAGACCCTGCTCGCGACGTACGTGCGCGGCGGTGGCCGCGAGACGGAGCTTTCGGCCGAGCCCGGCCCGGCTTGGCCCGCCGAGCTGAAGGAAGACGATCCGGCGGTCGCATTCGACAAGGCGCGCATCGCGATGGAGGAGTCGAATCTGTCGCGCCTGCAGGCCGAAGTCGCCGACGCGCGGCAGGCGCTGGCCGCGGCGCAAGTCTCGTTCGAGAGCCGGTACATGGTGATGACACCGCCGGAAGCGCCGGACGGGCCCTCGTTCCCGAACGTGCCGCTGCTGCTGCTCGCCGCGGTGCTCGGCGGCGCGCTCGCGGCTTCGATCGGCGTCATCGCCGCCGAGGCCCTGGGCGGCGAGGCTCGCGCCGAGGAGCGGCTGGCTCTCGCCGAAGCGCCGTGAGCGATCCGGCCACCGGCTGCCGGCCGCCGGCCACCGGCAAGAGCCTCCTGGCGCTCGGCGTCGCCGCGCTGACCGCCGCGGCGATCGTCGTCACCGGCGGCAACCTCGCGGCCGCAATCGCTCCCGCGCTGCTCGCCGCAGCGATCGTCGCGCTGATCCTGGCCCCGCTGCGCGCCTGCGTGATGTCGTTGATTTTCTTGAGCATTCTGGCCGACGCTCCACAGGACAACCCGATGTCCGGCCACTGGCGCTCGCCGCTCTACGGGCTCGGCGAGCTGCTCTGCAACAACCTGAGCACCACCTTCGGCGTGCCGATGCCGCTCTCGGGGATCGACCTCATCGCCATCGTCCTCCTCGTCCGCGTCGCGCTGTCGCAGCGGACGATCGTGGCGGCGCCGCTGCGGGTCGCGGCGGGCGCCTTCTTCGCCGCCCTGGTGGCGCTCGCTGCCGCGGGAGCGGCGCGCGGGGGCAACGGTGACGCCGCCTACTGGCAGGTCCGCCAGCTTGCATGGATGCCGGGCTTCATCTTTCTCGCCGCCCACGCGCTCGACGACGACGCAGCGCTGGTGCGGCTCTCGCGGCTGATCCTCGCGGCGGCCCTGATCAAGTCCGCGGTCGGGTTCTACTTCCGCTTCGCGATCGCGGCCCCGAACGGCATCGAGTCGCCGGTCATCCTGTCGCACTCGGAGACGCTGCTTCTTTGCCTCTCGATCGCGATCCTCGCCGTGCGCTGGCTCGATCAGCCGAAGGCGTCGGCGCTGCTCTATTTTCCGCCGATCCTCGCCGCGATCTGGCTCAACAACCGGCGCCTCGCGTGGGTCGGCCTGACGGCGTCGGCAGCCATCCTCTGGAACTTCGTCCGCTGGAACGCCGGCAAGCGCGCGCTCGCGCGCACCGTGCTGATCGCGCTGCCGCTCGCGGTCGCGTACGTCGCCGCGGGATGGCAATCGGACGCTCCGGCCTTCAGGCCGGTGGCTGCCGCGCGGACGGTGATCAGCCCGCGGCGGACGGTGGTGAAGGCGGGCGCCGATTCCTCGACGCGTGCGCGCGAGATCGAGAACTTCAACCTCTCGCAGACGCTCCGCGAGCATCCGCTCGGGACCGGTCTCGGGCATCCATACGAAGAGGCCATCAAAGGTCCCGATATCTCGAGCGATTTTGCTCTGTACCGGTACATCCCGCACAACGAAGTCCTGTGGATGATGACCGCGGCGGGACCTTTCGGCTTCTTCCTGCTCTGGTGTCTGTTCGCGGTCGGCATCTTTCTCGCCGCCCGATCGCACCGGTTCGCTCGCACGCCGGTCGAGCGCTGCGCCGCACTGGCATCGTTGTGCGGCCAGGTGCTGTTCCTGATCCAGGCGTGGGGCGACATGGGGACGCAGAGCTGGTCGGCGGTGTGGCTGGCGTCGGTATCGCTGGCGACGGCCGGCACGCTCGCCGTCCGCACCGGCGCGTGGGCCTGGCATCCCGCGCCACAACCGGTGAGCTGCGCCTAGACCTGGTCCGACGCGGCGCTTGTCACGTCCCGGCACACGCGGCAGACTGCGCGCGGGGGCGCGTAGATGGCGAAGTACAGATCCGCTGCAACGGCGGCGAGAGTCGCATGAGCGAGCCGTCGGCCTGGTTCGCCCCGGTGGCGGAGCCGCTCAGAGCGGCCGGCGACACCTGCGAAGTGTGCGGCGAAGCCGGCCGCGCGCGGGTCTGCGCGTGCGACGGCGCCGATCTCGTCTGCCACCTCGCCGACTGCGAGACGGTTTGCGTCAAGTGCAACTTGCGCGCGAAGGCGCTGCGGGCCAGCCAGGCCGAGAAAAAGCCGGAGAGCCGCGACCCGGTCGAGCCCTGCATCCTCAAGGTGCAGGAGGGTTGTCAGGTCCGGAAGCTCGACGCCGCGGCCGCGCTCGGCGCGTACCGCGCGCTCGGCATCGACCGGCACAGCAAGAACAGCTTCGCGGCCGACGTCCTCTTCGGCCACTTCGAGAACGTCCGGCTCGAGGGCGAGGCGAAGCTCGGCGAGAACGACCTCGACGACTTCCGCCACAAGTCGCGCTGCTGGACCTGCTGGCCGCCGCAACCGCGGCTGTCGTCGCAGTGGTGCATCCATCCACGCGAGTTCTGGGACCTCCTCGAAAAGCAGCCGACGGCGCTGACCCGCGAGCAGCTCGTCGCGCAGATCGAGGCGATCGGCCGGAAGAAAGCCGCGCTCCTCGAGGCGACGCCGGCGACAGCGCGCGAGCTGATCGCGCGCCGTCTGGTGGATCTGTTCGAGTTCGCCGAGGACCTCAGAAAGCCGCGGAACGGCGCGGCCGCCGCGCATGGCGGGATCACCGCGGCGCCGGTGGCCGCCGTGGCCGCCGTCGAGGCCAGCGCGAGCGACGCGAAAGTGCAGACCGAGATCGAGCTGCGCGACGCCGAGGGTGCGCTGATCGAGTCGGTCGAATTCGAGATGTCGCTCAACGGAACGAAGCAGGCCGGCAAGACGGGCGTCGTGTTCGCCGCCCCCGGCGGCGGGCCGGCGGCGCTGAAGTTCGAGAAGTACGACGCCGGCATCTTCGTCTTCGGTACGGTCGGACGCGCCGGGCCGCCGGCGAAGACGCCGATCGCGCGCGCGCCGGTTGGGGCCCAGCAGGCCGCGCCGCCCGATGTCGAGCTGCGCGACGCAGAGGGCGAGCCGCTGAAGGATTCGATCGTCTACGACCGCTCGATGATCGCCTGGGGAAAGTAGAAGGGGTCGACGATGCCGAAGATCACCAGGAACGAAGACTTCTACTCTCTCTGCGCAAAGAACGGCTACGACG
>JAIVGS010000071.1 GCA_020201435.1 Myxococcales bacterium | reverse complement strand
CGCCCGGCGAGGCCCAGGCGCTCCTCGACGCCCTCGACGAAACCGATTACGGCGCCCGCTGCGCCCACGGCCGCCCGGTCGTTGCCGAGCTCGACACGGGGGAGATCGAAAAGAGGTTCGGCCGCGACTACGCAACGCATTCCCACGCCCCACCTCCCGAAATCGTGTAGGGGACATGATCGCCGGGCCGCAGGCCCGCATCGTGGCCCCCGATTGTTATACTGGTCGTATGGAGCTGCCGGTCGACCGAATTGTCGAGACTTTACGCGGAGTTCCTCCACCCGCCTTCGGCCCCGAAGAGATCTGCGCGCGCCTCAAAGGGGTCCTTCTCGACCCCCGCACGCTCGCGCCCTACCTGCACTTCGCGAACAAGCGCTACACACGCAACCTGATCTACCGCGACGAAATCTTCGAGCTGCTCGCCCTCTGCTGGGAGCCGCACACCGAAAGTCCCATCCACAACCATTCCGGGCAGCTCTGCTGGCTCTCGGTCCAGCGCGGCGCGCTCCGCCTCGACAACTATCGCAGCCTCGACGGCCCCGGCCCCGGCGACGGCATCCGCCTGGTGCCGAACGGCGGGATCGAACGTGCGGGCCTCGGCGTCCTCGACCTGCAGCAGGGCGAGAACGGCATCCACCGGGTCTCGAATCCGTTCGACGAGCGCGCGGTCAGCCTGCACGTCTACTCGCGGCCGTTCGACATCTGCCTCGCGTACGATCCGGTCGCGAAGACCTCGCGCGAGATGCGCCTCGTGTACCACTCCGTCGGCGGCAAGCTCGTCGGCCGCCGCGTCGAGCACCGGCAGTGAAAGAACCGGCTACCGGCTACCGGCTACCGGCTGCCGGCCAGAAGATTCTCTTCCTTCTGGCCGCGATGGCCTGCTCGCACGCTGCGGCGGGGCCGGAAGCGGCGAGAGCCGCCGCCGCTGCCAGGGCCGACAAGCAGGAGCGGTCTTCGTCCGGCGTCGAGGTCGAGGACGCGATCCACGGCGTTCGTTACCGGCTCCCGGCGGGGCCCGACATGTGGCAGGTCACCCGCGAAGGCGACGCGCGCTCGCCCTCCGGCGTCGAGGCCGAGGTCTCCTCGTTCCCGCTGGCCAAGCCCTCCGCCGCGACCCAGTGCCGCGATCAAGCCCACAACCGGCTCTTCCGCCGCGATGCGTCGACGCCGGCCGCGGACACCCCGCGCGACGAGTCGACCGGCGACTCGCCGCCTTCGTGGAGCTTCACCAGTGGGCCGGCCTCCTCGCCGGCGCGCAACCGCTGGGCGTTCTTCTCTCGCGGCGCCGACTGCCTCGTGCTCCACGTGACCGGGCCGGCCGGCGAAGCGTTCGGCGACGAGACGTTCAAGTCCGCCGCGACCACGTTCGAGGCGCTCGCGCTCCCGCCCGATCGCCAGCGCGAGGTCGATCTGCTCGCCGGGATGGGCTTCCTCGAGCGCCGCGATCCCGCTTCCGCGCTGGAGCGTTTCGAAGCGCTCGCCAAACGAGAGCCCGACCTCGCCAAGGCCCATTTCGGCGCCCTGATGGCCGGCTTCGAGCTCGGCGCCGAGGCCTACGCGCGCGCGCTCCCGCACGGCAAGTTCGCGCTCAAGGCCGAGCGCGAGCTGACCACCGAGCAGCGCCAGCTCGCTTTGCGCGCGGTCGGCGTGATGCAGCTTGCGCAGAACCAGGTGAAGGAAGCGGCCGAGACGCTCTCCGAGCTCGTCGTCCGGGCCCCGGACCTCGCCGAAGGCCAGTACAACTACGCCTGCGCGCTGGCGCGCCTGGGCGACAAGCAGGGCGCAATCGACCACCTCAAGGCCGCGGTCCGTCTCGACGGGGAGCTCGTCTCCCACGCCCGCGACGACGAGGACCTCAAGTCGTTGCGCGGTTCACCGGCTTTCGAGCAGCTGCTCAGCGCCGGTTCGCCCTCGCGATAGCGTCGCCCACCGTCTCCTCGCCTTTTTCCAGCTCCTCCTCGACCTCCCCGCGGCCCGGCAGCTGCATCGCCGCCGCCGACGCTTTCAGCGCTTCCGCCTGGGACAGCAGGAAGTTCACGTCGAAGTCGACCTCGCCCGACCCGGGCTCCTTGTCGCGCTCCTCGCGCTGCAGCCGCTCGATCTCGACCACCGCTTTCTCGAAGTTCGTGTCGAACTCGACGTCCAGGCTCTCGGGATCGACTCCGGGCCAGCGCGTGGCGACCTCGAGCCGCGCCAGCTCGGGCGTCATCTCCACCGGATCGCCGACGTACGCCCAGTGGTCGTCCGTCGGATACGGCGACCCCTCGATCACCAATGCCAGCCGTTCGGTGATCGGCTCGAAATAGAAGCCAGTCTCGGGTGCCCGCGCCATTCCTCGTGTATTTTACCCGAATGCTCATCCTGCTCGCGGTGCTTCTCGCCGCCGTCCCCGAGAAAGGGGAGGGCACGATCACGGCGTTCGGCGGCCTGCGCACCATCTTTCCCGCCAACAACGGCTACATCGGCGAGCAGGGCGCGACCCACTCCCAGCTCCAGTTCGGCGGGCTCGGCTCCTTCGGCTACCAGTACGACGACGAGCTGCATTTCAAGATCGAGATCGGCTACCTGCTCGACCGCTACCGGATCCCGGGCGGCGACTTGTCGGTCAAGTCGATCCCGATCCTGCTCGGCCTCGACACGGCGCTCTGGCGAGGGCAGGCCTTCACGCTCTACGGCGGGGGAGGGATCGGCTACTCGCTCAACACCGGCACGCGCGGGGGCATCAGCAACGAGGCCAACTCGACGGCGGGCTACGTCGCCCTGGGGTTCAGGCTGCGGCTCGGCGGCCCGCTTGCCCTGGTCATCGAGGATCGCTGGACCCTCGCCAGCGCCCAGGTCGACGCGGCGAACTCGAAGGAGACGCTGAACGTCGGCGGCAACCTGGTCGCGGTGGGCCTGATGGTCCACTTCCTCCAGGCCGACGAGCACCCGCAGGTACCCCATGGGGACTGAAAAAGATGCGTGAAATCACGCATCGTGGGATGCTGGAGAAGTCCCCGTGCGTTCACGGAGCATGATCCAGATGGAAGAGTCGAGCGCCCCCAGGTCCGTCCCTCCCGTCTCCGAGCAGCAGGAAGGCAATTACGCCGTCCTGCGCAAGGAGATCCTCGAGGCGCGGAACCTGATCATCAAGACCGACAGCCTGCTCAAGAACCTGCATGCCGAGCTCAAGCAGATGGGCCGCAAGCACGAGGAGCAGGAGAAGCGCCACTGGATGACGAGCGTGACCGCGTACATCGCCTTCGCGATCATCGCATCCGCGGGCGCCATCGCCTACGCCCGCGCCGAGGTCCGCACCGCCCGCGACGAGGCTTCCTCGAACGAGGCCCGCGCGGTCGCGCTGCAGAAGGACGCCGAGAAGATCAAGACCGCCGACCAGGCGCGCCACGACGCCAGCGAGAAGGCGATGCGGGTCTACGACCTGCTCGGCACCGAGAAGGAGGGTCCCGGCCTGAACCAGGCGATGACCCAGGCGATGCACCTGGACAAGAGCCAGATCTCCCCGCTCGAGGCCCGCGCCATCGAAGACCGCGCCGCCGGCATGAAGCAGAAGATGGCCGACATGGCGCTGAGCGCCGGCCAGAGCGCGTTCCGCCGCCAGGACTGGAAAGGCGTCTCCGAGCAGCTCGGCCGGTACGTCGAGCTGGTGCCGAAGGTCGACGACGCGCAGGTCTGGTACCACCTCGGCAGCGCGCGGATTCAGACCAGGGAGTTCGCCGGCGCGATCGCGCCGCTGGAGAGCTTCCTCAAGAACACCGGCGGTACCAAGACCGCGCAGTACGCCGGTCTGTTGCTCGGCCAGGCGTACGAGGAGACCGGCAACCCGCAGAAGGCCGCCGCCGCGTACGAGCGGGCCGAGAGGCTCTATCCGGGGTCCGACTTCGCGCCGATGATCCGCAACCGCCTGCGCAAGATCCAGGCGGCGTCGAACATGCCGGGCGTGGCGCCGACCACCGCCGCGGCGCCGAAGCCGCCGCAGTAAACAAAGCAAAATCTCACCGCGAAGGCGCGAAGGCACGAAGGTGTCGGGGTTGGGGCGCGGCGGCGTGAGTTGCCGAGCCCAACCCCTTCGCGTCTTCGCGCCTTCGCGGTGCGCTTGAAGCCGTACCCCTACTTGAGCCCGAGGTGCTTGCGGGCGTCGGCGAGGGAATCCTTGACGCGGCGGGCGTCTTCGGCGGCATCTTCGCCGGAGCGCGAGAGCCTCCGCCGCAGATCCTCGATGCCATCGAGAGCGTCCGAGAGCGAGCGCGACGCCGCGTCGGACGGCGAATCCAGCCGGCACCGCACGCTCACCGACTCGACCTCGTCCTCCCAACGCCGCGACCACGCGTCCCACTCTTTCGACAGCGCGTTGCTCTCGATCCCGCCCGGCGCCGGCTGCACCGCCCTCGCCGAGAGCTGCTCCCACAGCCGCTGCACGTCCTCCAGGCACGCGGTCGGGGACTCGGTGACGGCGTTCACCGGTTCCCTCCCGTAGAGGTCGCCGACCACCGACCGCAACAGCTGCATGAACAAGAGCCCGCAGACGAGCCCGTACGCGCAGTAGACCCCGATCCGGTACGGCTTGAGCGCCGGATCCCGCGCCATCAGCGCCCCGCGACCGCGCCTGGCTGCGCCACGTCCGGGAGCACGACGGTGTAATGGCCCTTGGAATCGGTCGGCGCCGTCCCGAGCAGGACGCCGTGCCCGGTGCTGTCGACGGCGAAGAAGCTGACCGTCGCGTTCACCACCACCTGACCGCCGCCCGTGACCGTCCCGCCCACCACCAGCGGCGGCGAGAGCACGATGGTCGGCATCTGGAACTCCGCCGACCCGCTGGTCCCGCCGGGGAGGTCGATCTGCACCACCTTCCGCGGCAGCCCGCTGTCCGCGGTCGGAACGATCTCCACGCGATATCGCCCCGGATCCGCCGTCACGTGCCAGAAGCCGTCCGCTGTCGTCGGGGTGGAGAATGCCGTCCGCGTCGTGATCAGATCGTCGGCCAGCCGCGTGGCTGTGATCTGGAAGTTCGCCGCCACCGGCGTTCCGTCGGCGCGGGTGATCAACCCGAACGCTCTTACTTTTGGTGGACAGACGGGGTTGAGCGTCGCGGGCGCGGTCGCCGAGACCAGCATCGAGGTCTCGGGCGAAACCGCCGGCGTGTCGATCGTCGACGGCGGCGCCGCCTCGACCGAGTAGAGCCCTTCCCGCAGCGTCAGCGAGTACCCGCCGTTCGAGTCGGCGGTCGTCGATCGCGCCAGCTTCCAGGTCGGCCCCTCGTGGCGCGCGTAGACGCGGGCGGCGGGCACCGCCGCGCCGGTCGAGTCGACGACCTGCCCCTGCAGCGTCGCGATCGGGGGCAGCTCGACGGCGACCGGCGAGCCAGGCGAAATCTGATCGTAGTTGGGCAGGACGGTCCCGCCGTCGCCGTCGGGCGGCGGCCCGACCTGCAGGAAATAGCCGGTCGTCCCCGGCGGCAACAAGAGCGAGAACCCGCCGTCGGCCTGGGTCAGCGACGGCGACGAGAGCGGCATGCCCGCGGAGTCGACCGCGGTCACGTTCTCTCCCGGGATCGGCCCGCCGTCCGCGCCCACCACCAGCGCCGTCTGCACCCGCACCAGCGAAGTCGTGCTCGGGAGCGTGAAGGCGAGCTGCGGCGCGGTGGTGGAAAAGACCTCCGGCGGCCGGTACGGCGGCAGCGGCGCCGGCGGCTCGACCACGACGTCCCAGAACCCCTGCGGCAGCTTGGTCACGGCATAAGCGCCGCTCGAATCGGTCCGCGCCGACACCAGCTCGCTGCGGTCGGGGATCGGCGGCGCGTGCTCGGTGAACGTCACCGCCGCGCCGGGCACCCCCGCAGTCCCGGCATTCGCATCCTGCACCTGCGCGACGGTCCCCGAGGCAGTGAGCGGCGCGACCAGCGTGAAGTCCTGGACCGCGGCCTGCTGCAGGTCGATGCCGCCCAGCTGCAGCGTTCCGAGCGAAGACGTGTTCGGCGGCTGGACCTCGGCGACCACCAGCGACAGCGCGCTCGAGTGGGGCCGGCACTCGCCGAGAAAGCAGACCGCGTTCTGGTCGCACTGCCGGCTCGAGGAGCACGGCTGCACGTCGACCCGCGGGTTCCGCAGCGAGCAGGCGCAGATCGCGACGAGGGCGAGCGCGCGTCTCATCGGCACACCCTCACCGACGGGAACTGCGACGGGCAGGTGGGCCGGCTCGCGTCCTGCTGGACGTTGACGAAGACCGTGAACGAGTGCTCGGCGTAGGCGTAGCCATCGAACATCGTCCGGTTCGGCAGCGTCGCATCGGCCCGGTCGTCGAACCCGGCCTTCTCGCCGACGATCACCGAGACGACATGGAACCCGGTGGTGACGATACCCACCGCATCGGCGTCAAAGTCGAACGCGCCGAGCGTGCGGATGGTCGACGGATTGTCGAACCCCTGGTCGAGCGTGTCGGTCCTGCGCACCACGACCGACGTCGGCACAGTCCGGTCGTAGTCGACGAACCAGCGCGCGAGCAGAACCACGGTCGGGTCGTCCTCTTCGACGAACGGGATCGACAGCTCGAGCTCGCAGTGGCAGGGCGGGCTGGCGGTCGCGTCAGCCGAGCCCTGCCGGTAGAGCTGCAGGACCGGGTGCAACAGGTCGGGGTTGATGCTCTCGAGCACGAAATGTGGCGGCGGGTGTGCGACCGTGGGAATCGGGTCCACACTCTGCGGCACCAGGCACGCTGCCCCCGTCGCTGCACACACGACCACAGCGGCTTTGAACGCAAGTCGCAGGCCACGAACAAAACGCCGTGATTTCAAGCGCTTGACGCGTGTGCGTCCGGCTGCGGCGGTGTCCGCGCGCGACACTTCTGTCAGCCCTCCTCGCCGAGGGCTTCGTCGGGAGGCAGCGTCTCGCCCCGCTTTTCGGCCTCCATCCGCTCCAGGTGGCGGAAGATGGTGCGCGGGTCGACGCCGAGGTCTTTCGCGGTCTTCGTCCGGTTGCCGCCGTTCCGCTCGAGGACCTCGTTGATGTACCGCTTCTGCCACTCGTCCCGCGCGGCCGCGAGGGGCAGGATCGGCTCGAGCTGCTCCGGCCGCAGCTCCATGTCGTCGGGGCTGATCAGCGGCTTGTCGGCGAGCACCACCGCCTTCTTGATCCGGTTCTCGAGCTGCCGGATGTTCCCCGGCCAGCGGAAGCGCTTGATCGCGACCAGCGCCTGCGGCGAGAAGCCCTTCACCTTGCTGCCCAATTCGCGGATCGACCGCCCGAGGAACCACTTGGCGAGCATCACCGCGTCCTCGCCCCGGTCGCGCAGCGGCGGCAGGTGCAGGTGGACGACGTTGATCCGGTAGAAGAGGTCCTCGCGGAACCGGCCGAGCTTCATCTCCTCCTCGAGGTCCTTGTTGGTCGCCGCCACGATGCGGATGTCGACCGGCTCGGGCTTGTTCTCGCCGACCTTGGTGACCGCGTGATCCTGGAGCGCGCGCAGGAGCTTTACTTGCAGAGCTGGCGGCATCTCGCCGATCTCGTCGAGGAACAAGGTTCCGCCGCTCGCGGCCTGGAACCGGCCGATGCGCGCGGAGGCGGCGCCGGTGAAGGCGCCCTTCGCGTGGCCAAAGAGCTCACTTTCGAGGAGATTTTCGGGGATCGCGCCGCAGTTGATGGCGATGAACGGCCCCGCCTTGCGCGGGCTCCGGCGGTGGATCTCCCGCGCGATCAGCTCCTTGCCGGTGCCGGTCTCGCCGGTGACGAGCACCGAGATGTCGGTGCCGGCGACCTTGTCGATCTTGCGGAAGATGTCCCGCATCGGATCGCAGGAGCCGATGATGTCGCCGTACGCCTGCTCTTCGAGCTTTTCCTGAAGCTGCTTCTTGTCGGCGCGAAGCTCGTCGAGCTGACGGCCGAGCTCGACCAGCAGCGTGGCCGTGCTGCAGAAGCTCTGGGCCACCTCCAGCTCGCGATCGCTGAACAGGTTCGCCAGCTTGTCGTTGCCGAGGTAGATCGCGCCGACCAGCTCGCCGCGCAGCAGGAGCGGCAGGCACAGGACGCTGCTCAATTTTAAATTAACTACACTTTCCGAAACATTGAACTCCGCGTCGTGCAGCGCGTCCTCGATCCGCAGCGGCTGCCGCGTCTCCAGCACGCGCCTCACGATCGTGTCCGAGAGCCGCTCGACCGCGTCGGCGACGTTCTCGCGCTGGAAGTTGCGCGCCTTGAGGATCTGCGGGGCCCCCTCGTTCACGACCAGCACGAAGCCCTTGTCGGCGCGCACCACCTCGATCAGCGAATCGAGCAGCCGCGTGAGCGCATTGTCGATGCCCGGCTCTTTGGCGAGATCACGAGCAAAATCAGCGAGTTTGGCGGTCGCCAGCGAGGCCGGATCGCGCCGCCCCAGCTTGCTCACCTCGGCCGGGGTGGGGATCCGGTCGGAGGACTGGAAGAGGACCTGGGTCTCGCCGAGCTGCAGCAGATCGCCGTCGGCGAGCGTGTGCTGGCCGCGCTTCTTCCCGTTGACCACCAGCTGCGCGCCCTCCAGCGCGGTCGCGGTGAACGTCTTGCCGTCGAACTGGATGGCGACCACGCCGCGCAGCTCGGGGACGCGCAGGTCGCTGTCGGCGCCCGCCGCGACCGTGGTCAGCGGCTTCACCAGCGGAAAAAACGTCGGCGCCGCGCCGGCGCTACTGACGACGAGGGTTGCCATCGATGAGCCTGTCCGGCAGTTGTTCTTCCGCCTGAAAGTGAATCGCCGCGTGGATCGCGCCCGCCGCCCAGAGCGCGAAGAAGACGCCGGCGCCGACCCATTTCACGACGTTCAGCCGCACGGCGGTGCGGTAGGGCGTGCTCCCGGTCCCGGTGTTGCTGAACTTGCCGGTCGCCGGGTCGCGCAGCTCCTCGATCAAGAGCGCGCTCCCCGCGCTGGAGGCCCCGGCGATCACCTGCGCCGTCGCCAGCACCATCCCCAGGGTCCGGTCGCCGTTCTGGAGCTGGCCGATGCCGAACGGCATCATCGAGACCCAGAACTCGTGCTGGACGATCCGCCGTTCGATCGGCGGGGTCATCTGCTGCAACCGGCGCCGCTCCTCTTCCAGCTCGCGCTGCCGCCGCCGCTCGGCTTCCGCGGTGGCCGCCTTCTGCCGGGCCTCCTGCTCGGCGCGCTTCTGGGCGCGGATCGGCACCAGCTTCGGCTCGGCTTCCTTCTTCACCTGGTCGAAGAACGACACCGCCGCCGGCGGCACGTAGAAGGGGTCGAGCTGGCCGTCGGGCTCGAGGTAAAGGTATTCGAGAAACGCGCTGTACGCCTCGCCTTTCCGGCCCTGGTAGAAGAGGGCCAGGCCGAGCAGCCGGTACGCCTCCGCGCGCAGCGAAAGCGATTCGAACCGGCCGCCTTCGACCAGCGCGGAGAGCAGCTTGGAGGCCTGCGGGTAATCGCCGTACTCGAACGTCACGCGCGCGCGGTTCATCGCTTCGACCGCGGAGGGCAGCTCCTTGTCCGGTCCCGGCTGGTCGGCCTGGGCGAGTGTCAGCGTGAGCGCTGTCAGGAGCGCGATCACGGCGTGCCCTTCGCGTAGTCGAGCAGGTTGAGCATGCCGGCCTTGAGCGTGGTCACCAGCGTGCGATCGCCGATGGTGACGGTCGCCTTCTGGTCGGGCTCGGCCATCGAGTACGGCCGCGGATCGGACGCGGTGCCGACCAGCACGCCGTCGATCAGCACGCGAGCGTCGGGGGGCGCGTTCATCACCTTGAACTGCGCGGGCAGCGGCGCGCCGTAGCGGAGCTGGTAGAGCTGGTCGGGACGATTCGGCGTCACCACCACGTCCTGCGTCGCGTCCGCGCAGCAGGGATGGTGGACGAGGACGGCGTGCGTGCCGGGCGTGAGCGGCAGCGAGAACATGTTGCTGTTGCCGAGGTCGCGGCCGTCGACGGTCACCCGGGCGCTGAAGCGGACGTGAAGCTTGACCGGGATGGGCTCGGGCGGCTTCACGACCGCGACGACTTTCTTGGGCGGCTCTTTTCCGGCCCCCGGCTGCCGGCTGCCGGCGACCGGCTGCGTTACAATGTGCTGTTTTTCTTTGGCTTTTGCCGCAGCAGCAGCGGCGGCGGCGGCCTGGACTTCGGCGCGGGCGCGTTCGGCGGCGTCCTTTCGTTCCTGTTCGACGCGCGCTGCGGCCGCCCGGGCGCGGGCGGAGACGATGGCGGCGCGGACTTCGAGTCCGACCACGTACAGCCCGGCGATGGCGGCGACGGCGATGGCGGCGTGGCGGCCGTACTTGAGGAGCCGCTCGCGTCGCCGGATCCGCTCGACGCGACCCTTCGCCTGCGCATTCTGCGGGTCGAGCGCCAGCGCGCGCCCGAACGCCGCCAGCGCCGCGCTCGTCTTGCCGCGCCGGAGCTGGTCCTCGCCGTTCTCCAGGCTGCGCCGGACGACCCGGCCCCTCACGTCGGGCCCGTGCTTCTCCGGATCCTTGACGAACTCGGCGAGGTCGCGCAGCGGCTCGTCGATCCCCGCGTCTTTCAGGAGCAGCTCGAGATCGCGCTTCACTTCCGCCGCGCCCTGGTAGCGCTCGGCGGGATCGTTCTTCAGGCAGCGGGAGATGATCTTCGCCTGCGCGTCGCTGACCGCGGGCCGGACCATGCGCGGATCCTTGCGTTTTCCTTCGAGAATTGCGCGCAGCAGCGCGGCCGGCGACCCGGCCTGATAGGGCAGCTTCCCGCACGAGAGCCAGTACAGGATGGTGCCGAACGAAAAGAGGTCGGCGCGCGGGTCGGCCGGCTTGCCCTCGATCGTCTCCGGCGCGAGGTGCGCCGGCGACCCGAGGATGCTGCCGGTGACGGTGAACTTCTCGTCGGGGTCGAGCAGCGCGGCGATGCCGAAATCGGTCAGCTTCACCACCCCGTCCTCGCGGACCATGATGTTTTCCGGCTTCAGATCGCGGTGGACGACGCCCGCGGCGTGCGCGTGCTGCAGCGCCTCCGCGATCGGGAGCAGGCAGGCGGCGGCGAGCTCGGGCGGATCGAACGGGTGCTTCTCGGCGAACGACCGCAGCGTCTCGCCGCGGATGAACTCGGTGACGAGATAGCTCGGCTGCGCGGTCGGCCCGGAGAAATCGTAGACGTCGAGGATGAACGGATGGTGCAGCCGCGCGACCGCGTGGGCCTCGCGGTCGAACCGGCGCCGGATGTCCTCGCGCGCATGCAGGTGGGCGTGCAGGACTTTCACGGCCACGGTGCGGCGCAGCTGGGTGTCCCAGCCGCGCCAGACCACGGCCATGCCGCCCTGGCCGACCTGCTCATCGAGGCGATACCGCCCGAGCTCCAAACCGCTCCTCCGCGCGACGCCGATGTCGCGGCTTTCCCCCGGTTCGCCGCCGGGCAGGATACTCGAAAGTACGACATTTCTGACAGATTCGTGCGGACGAGCTCGTGACGTCTTCAGTCGCGCAGGCGCGATTCGATGCGGCGGTCGGGAACCAGCCAGATGAGCGCGACGACGACGTAGAGGGCGTCGGCCATCCATTCGCTGACGAAGGCGAGCGGGATGGCGGCCATGTAGAGGAGGGGCGAGATCTTGCCCTTGAGGTCGCTCCCGAGCGCGGCGGCGAGCTTCGATCCCGGCCCCTGCTCGGCGACGATTGCGGTCTGGAGCACGTAGTACGCGATCGCCGCCGCGAGCAGGACGGCGCCGTAGACCGCGGTCGGCAGCGGGGCGAAATGGTTCTCTCCCATCCACCCGGTCACGAAGGGCACCAGCGACAGCCAGAAGAGCAGGTGCAGGTTCGCCCAGAGGATCCGGCCGTTGATCCGCGTCGTCGCGAGCAGCATGTGGTGGTGGTTGTTCCAGTAGATGCCGAGGTAGACGAAGCTCAGCACGTAGGTGAGGAAGACCGGCAGGACCGGCGCCAGCGCGCGCAGGTCGTCGCCATGCGGGACCTTCAGCTCGAGCACCAGGATGGTGATGAGGATGGCGATGACGCCGTCGCTGAACGCCTCCAGTCGCGTCTTGCTCATGTCTCATCGTGCCAGAGCGGAGCCGGAAAGGAATCCCCCGTCTCGAAGAGCGTGACGACACATAGCTTGGGACACATAGATTGGGACACATAGATTTAGCACCCGCTGCCGGCGGACGTTGGGGGTCCGCTCCTCAGACATGCAGAAATCGCTTGTGCTTCCCGCCCTGATCGCCGTGGCTCGCGATTTCTGAACTCGTCGCGTGACCCCCAACGTCCGCCGGCAGCTCTCGCGCGCGTTTCGCAGAAAACGCAGCATCACTCCGCGCGTTTCACGCCAAAGTAACGCGCGGCCTGAAGACAGCGTCG
>JAIVGS010000350.1 GCA_020201435.1 Myxococcales bacterium | reverse complement strand
TACACCGGCTTTCCGTCGCGGCCGAGGCCGATCGGGTCCTTGTCGACGTCGATGTCGACGCGCCCGGCGATCGCGAAGGCGACGACCAGCGGCGGCGACATGAGGAAGTTCGCCTTGATGCTCTGGTGCACGCGCGCTTCGAAGTTGCGGTTGCCCGAGAGCACCGACGCGGCGACGACGTCGTTCCTGGACACGAGCGATTCGACGTGCGGGTCGAGCGGCCCCGAGTTGCCGATGCAGGTCGTGCAGCCGTAGCCGACGGTCACGAATCCGAGCTTGTCGAGGTACGGCTGCAGCCCGGTCTTCTCGAGATACCGCGAAACCACGCGCGATCCCGGCGCCAGCGACGTCTTCACTTCCGGCCGCACGGTGAGGCCCTTTTCGACGGCTTTTTTCGCGAGCAGGCCGGCGGTCAACATCACCGACGGATTCGAGGTGTTGGTGCACGAGGTGATCGCGGCGATCAACACGTCGCCGTGGCCGATGTCGACCGGCATCTTCATCTGGTGCACTTCCTGGGTCGGCACCCGGTCCGGCGTCGGCCGGTTCTGCATCATCTCGGTTTCGGTGGTCGGGTTGGTGTTCTTGGTGGTGACGCCGTTCTTCTCGACCTGCGGCGCGCTCTCGGTCTCCTGCGCTCCGCCGCCGGCGACGTGCGGGATCGGCGGCGGCTCGACGATCGCGTGATACCGCTTGCCGACCTCGTCCTTGGCCTTGCCGTAGCCGTTCGGCGCCGGCTCCTGCAGGATCTTGCAGAAGACGTCCTTGAGCTTCGGCAGCTCGATCCGGTCCTGCGGCCGCTTCGGCCCGGCCACGCTCGGCCGTACGGAGGCGAGCTCGAGCTCGAGCGTCTGCGTATAGTCGCACTGACCTTTCTTTGGAATGCCGAACATCTCCTGCGCCTGGAAGTACGCGCGCAGCGCGTCGACCTTGTCTTTCGACCGGCCGGTCGCGAGCAGGTACTGGCACGACAGCTCGTCGACCGGGAAGTATCCCATCGTCGCGCCGTATTCCGGCGCCATGTTCGCGATCGTCGCCCGCTCCGGAACCGGCAGCGACGACGCGCCCTCGCCGAAGAACTCGACGAACTTGCTGACCACTTTCGCCTTGCGCAGCATCTCGGTGATCGTCAGCACCAGATCGGTCGCGGTCACGCCGGCTTTCAGCGAGCCGTGCAGATGCACGCCGACCACGTCGGGGGTGAGGAAGTAGACCGGTTGCCCGAGCATCGCCGCTTCCGCTTCGATCCCGCCCACGCCCCAGGCGACGATGCCGAGGCCGTTGATCATCGTGGTGTGCGAATCGGTGCCGACCAGCGAATCGGGAAAGTAGACGCCGTCGCGCGCATGTACGCCGGGCGCGAGGTACTCGAGGTTCACCTGGTGCACGATGCCCATTCCCGGCGGAACGATCTTGAGCCCGTCGAACGCGGCCATGCCCCACTTGAGAAATTCGTACCGCGCGCGGTTCCGGGTGAACTCGATCCCCATGTTGAGCTGGATCGCGTTCGCCACCCGCGCGAAGTCGACCTGGACGCTGTGATCGATGACCAGGTCGACCGGCACCAGCGGCTCGATCAGCTTCGGCGACTTCTGCGCCCTCTGCACCGCGGTCCGCATCGCCGCGAGGTCGACGACCAGCGGCACGCCGGTGAAATCCTGCAGGAGCACTCGCGACACGACGAACGGGATCTCCTCGGTGCGCTCGGCCTTCGGCTTCCAGGAAGCGAGCGCTCTCACGTCCTGCTCGCGCACGTGCTTTCCATCGAGGTTGCGCAACAGCGACTCGAGCACGATCCGCAGGCTGACGGGCAGGCGCGCGATCTTGCCGAGGCCCTGCTTTTCGACTTCGGGGAGAGAGTAGAACGATCCGTGACTGAAGGTCTTCTTGAAGTCCATGGCGATGGGGTCTATAGGCGATTCGAAGCCCGTTCGCCACCTTGACTCAGGACCACCGTCAGGGTCTTGTGCGCCGCGCATGGGCAACCTGTATCTCGTCCGCCACGGGCAGGCCTCCGCCTTCGAGGACAACTACGATCGCCTCTCGTCGCTCGGCGAGCGGCAGGCGCGTCTGCTCGGAGAGAGCTGGCGCCGCCGCGGCCTGAAATTCCACCGCGTCTTCACCGGACCGCGCGTCCGGCAGAAGACCACCGCGGAGATCGCGGCCGAAGCCGGCGGGCTGCCCGCGCCGGTCGAGCTCGCCGATCTCGACGAGATGGGCGTCGAGCCGCTCTTTCGCGAGCACATGCCCGATCTGTTCGCGCGTCACGCGCACCTGCAGTCGCTGGGCGACGCGATGTTGATGGCCGACGGCGACGAGGCGCGGGCGCGATCGTTCGCGCGGCTGTTCGAGGCCGTGCTCCAGGTCTGGGTGCGAGGCGACGTCAGGGCCGCGGGCGTCGAAGCGTGGCTCGAATTCCGGGCGCGCGTGCGGCGGGTCCTGGCGACCGTTCGTGCGGAAGCGCGCGGGCAGCGGATCGCCGTCTTCACCTCGGCGGGTCCGGTGGCGGCGGCGGTCCAGCATGCCCTCGGCACCGACGACGACGGCGCCCTCGCGCTCGCCTTCCGCGTGCGCAACTCCTCGTTTTCGGAATTCCTCTTTTCCGGCGAACGGTTTTCGCTCGCTTCCTTCAACGAGACGCCGCACCTCGAGGATGCGGCGCTGCTCACGGTGCGCTGATGGACTTCTCGATTCCGGAGCCGGTGCGCGACCTGGTCGCTCGTTATCGCGAGTTCGTGCGGGCGGCGGTGATGCCGCTCGAGCAGCGGATGGCCTCCGAGCGATGGAGCGCGCTGGAGCCCGCGCTCAGCGAGGCGCGGTCGCGGGCGAAGTCAGCGGGACTGTGGGCGCCTTTTCTCCCCCGTTCTCTCGGCGGGCTCGAGCTGCCGCTGGAGCAGTTTGCCCTGGTCAGCGAGGAGCTCGGGCGCAGCCCGCTCGGCCATTACTGCGTGAATGGGCAAGCGCCGGACGTCGGCAACATGGAGCTGCTCCTCGAGTTCGGCACCGACGCGCAGAAAGAGCGCTGGTTGCGGCCGCTCGCCGCCGGCGAGATCCGCAGCTGCTTCTCGATGACCGAGCCGGAGCGGCCGGGCTCGAATCCGACCTGGATGTCGACGACCGCGGTCCTGCGCGACGGATCCTGGATCGTCGACGGCCACAAGTGGTTCACCTCCGCGGCGGACGGCGCGCGATTCGCGGTGGTGATGGCGGTCACCGATCCGGACGCGCCGATCCACATGCGCGCGTCGATGATCATCGTTCCGCTCGACACGCCCGGCTTCGAGCTGGTGCGCAACATCCCGGTGATGGGCCACGCCGGCGAAGGGTGGCCTACCCACGC
>JAIVGS010000070.1 GCA_020201435.1 Myxococcales bacterium | reverse complement strand
CCGACGACCTGCTTCGCATACCCCGGCTGAATCTTCCCGCCCTCCTCGACCCCATTGATCAGCGCGACCGTCGCATCCTTCGCCGTCGACGGATACTTCGCCTTGAACTCCGCCACCGACATCGGCGCATCCACGTGCACCGCCTTGATCCGCGCCGGCTGCGCGTTCAGCGCGCTCGAATCCTTCAGCTCCGAAAACGACCCCATCGACGCCCCGAACGGCCCGGCGTACGTCGCGAGCCCCCCCTGCGGGGTGTACCCGATCATCATGTACGTCGTCCCCTGGAACGGCACGAACGCCGCCACACCCTCGATGTTCCCCTGCTGCGTCTGCGCCGTGAACGCCCGCGCCACCTTCGCGCCGTGCACGTCGGCCGGCGGCCCCATCGTGATCCCCTGCGACGAGAAGAGCTTCTGCGCCGCCTCCTCCGGCGACATCTTCCCCGCCGACGCCACCTCGAGGATCGCGTCCTTCTTCGGGCTCTGCGCGGCGACCGCCTGCGGCGTGTTCTGGTGCGCCCACCCCGCCGGGAACTTCATCTGCCACTTGAGACCCGGATGGTAGAACTCGTCCCCCTTGAAGTACCCCTGCCGCGGATCGTCGCCGAAGACGAGCCCGTCGGTCTTCTGGACGTACTCGTCGTCCGCGACCCGCAAGCCGGTCGTCGGACCCTTCAGCTTCGTCTTGAGCCGCTCCTCGGTCGCGGCCAGCCGATTGCCGGGATTCGGGTGCGTCTGCGCCCACTCCGGCGTCTTTCCCGCGCCCATCGCGTTCGAATACCCGTCGAGCATCTTGAACAGCGGGATCATCTCGTGCGGGTCGTACCCGCCGTTGGTCATGAAGCGGAAGCCGAGGTCGTCCGCCTGCGTCTCGTCGTCGCGCGAATACTTGAGGAACAGCAGCTGCAAACCGGCGCTCGCGACCTGGCCGAGCTGGCCGATGGTCGGCGAGATCGCCGACCCGATGGCGAGCCCGAGCTGCGCGAGCTCCTGCTTGCTCATCTGGTTCGCCGAATGGTGCGCGACCACGTGCCCGGTCTCGTGGCCGAGCACCGCCGCCAGCTCGGCCTCGCTGTTCACGTACGCGAGCAGCCCGCGGTTGACGAAGATCGGCCCGCCCGGCAGCGCGAACGCGTTCACGCTCGCGTCGTCGACGATCTCGTATGAGAAGGGAAAGTCGGTCCCGGTCTGCGCCGCCATCTTCTTGCCGACCTCGGCCACGTACGGCTCGAGGTTCGGATCGTGATAGAGGCCCATCTCCTGCTCGACCTGCTTCTTCGCGTCCTGGCCCATCTGGATCTCCTGGGCTTTCGGGACGAGGTCGAGCTGGAGCTTGCCGGTGTCAGGATTGCGCACACAGGCGCACATCAGGGCAGCCACGAGGAGTCGGCGCATGCCCGGGACGGTAGGACCCCCGTCCGAGGCAAGCAATGGACGTGCAAGCGGACGTTACAGTGGCAACAGACCCAACCGCGCCGCGAGTCGCACCAGGTCGGTGGCCGAGTGCGCGTTCAGCTTGCGCAGGATCCGCGCGCGGTGCGTCTCGACGGTGCGCTTGGAGATGAAGAGGCGCGAGGCGATGTCGGCCGTCGAAAGGCCCGCGACCGTGAGATCGAAGATTTCACGCTCCCGCTGGGTGAGCTGCGCGAGTCCCGAAGCCGGCGCTTCCGCAGCCGGGGCGCGCGTCCGCCGCCGCACGTCCTCCAGCACGACCCGCGAGATACCCGGCGCCAGGTACGTCTGCCGCTGCGCGACCGCGCGGATGGCCGCCAGCACGTCCTCCGCCGACTGCTCCTTGCTTGCATAGCCGAGGACGCCCGCGTCGAGCGCGTTGGCGACGTGCTGCTCGTCCTTCACCATGCTGAGCGCCATCACCTTGCGCATCGGGTTCTGGCGCAGAAGCTCGCGGGCGACGCTGGCGCCGTTCGAACCGGGCAGCAGGATGTCGAGGACGACGACGTCCGGTTCAGTCTGGCGTACCACCTGGTACGCCTCGTTCGCGTTGGTCGCTTCGGCTACGACCGAGAAGCCCGGTTGCGACTGAAGCAGCGCGCGCAGGCCCTCGCGAAACAGCTTGTGATCGTCGATCAGGGCGACGGTCGTGGGCATGACGAACCTCCGGGACGGTACGCTTGCTTAGGGTAGACCTACTGTCAGTGTATTGCCATGCGTAAAACCGCGTATTGTCGCTCCCCAGACGGGCGATGCGGCGCCCCGGTCGCTACATTGATGGGACGGGAGAGGAAGGGCGGCAATGGACAAGCGCGACCTGATCTGCATCGGCACCTCGGCGGGCGGTGTCGAGGCGCTGATGCGCATTGCGTCGTCCCTGCCGGCGAACCTGCCAGCCGCCGTCGCCGTCGTCCTGCACCTCGCGCCCGACCACCACAGCGCGCTGCCGCGCATCCTTTCCAACGCAGGGCCGCTGCAAGCGGTGCACCCGAAGGACCGGGAGCCGCTGACGCCGGGCCGCATCTACGTGGCGCCGCCCGACCATCACATGCTGGTCGAGCCCGGCCACCTCCGTCTGGTGCGGGGCGCGAGGGAGAACAGCCACCGTCCGGCGGTCGATCCGATGTTCCGCACCGCTGCGTACAACTACGGCGCCCGCGCGGTCGGCGCGATCCTCACCGGCGCGCTCGACGACGGCACCGGCGGCCTGCTCGCGATCAAGCAGCGCGGCGGCACCACCATCGTGCAGGATCCGGAGGACGCGTTCTGCCCGGACATGCCGCGCAGCGCGCTCGAGTACGTGAAGCCCGATCACATCGCCAAGCTCGCCGACATCGGCCCATTGCTCAGCAGGCTCGCGGGAGGAAAGGTGGAAAACGGCAAACAGTCGTCATCGGTCCTCGAGGAAGAGGCGAAGGCCGAGCTGGAGAGTCCGATCCACCCGCACCCCCCGCCGGGCAGCCCGTCGCCGTTCAGTTGCCCCGCGTGCGGGGGAGTGCTGAACGAAGTCCACGATGGAGGAATGGTGCGCTTCCGTTGCAGGGTTGGACACGGCTATACACCGGAGACCGCGCTCGTCGAGCAGCGGGTCACCGTCGAGGGCGCGCTCTGGGCCGCTCTGCGCGCGCTCGAGGAGCAGGCTGATCTTGCGACCCGGATGGGAACCCGCGCGCGCCGGCAGGGGAACCTGCACTCGGCCGTTCGATTCGAGGAGCGCGGCGAGGCGGCAACGAAGCAGGCGGACGTACTGAGACGACTTCTGGCGGTGGAGGCAGGTCCGCAGGTCGCCTGAAGTCGCGCGTGAACGTCAGCGTGAACCTGGTGCCGCCGCCCTTGCGCGACCCGGCGTCGATGGTCCCGCCGACGCGCCGCATGGTGCTGGCGGCGAGCCAAAGGCCCAGGCCCGTCCCTTGTGGGCCCTTGGTGGTGAAAAAAGGCTCGAAAAGCCGGTGCTTGAGCTTTGGCGGCAGGCCTTTGCCTTCGTCGTCGAAGACCAGGACCACCGTCTTCGGGCGAACCCGCGCGCGGATGCGGATCGCGCCGCCGTCCGGCATCGCGTCGCTGGCATTGCGCAACAGGTTCAGGAACAGGTGCGAGAGATCGGCGGACGCCGCCCGCAGCGAAGGCAGCTCGGGCACCGACAGCTCGATGCGAACCTTGCTCCGCGTCGCTTCCAGCTCCATCTGGAAGAGCGCGACCGCGTGGCGCAGGACGGCCTTGACGTCGACCGGCTGGAGCTGCACCGCCCCCGAACGGGCGAAGTCGTTCAGCCGCTGGATGGTCGCGGTCGCCCTGCCGAGGCCGTCCTCGAGCGCCGCCAGCGCCTCCGGATGCGCCTCGCTCACGTTCCCGTCCCGGCGCAGCGTCGCGGTCCGGTAGGCGAGCGCGCGCAGCGTGCTGCCGAGGTCGTGGGCCACCGCCGCTGCGGCCTCGCCGAGCATGAGCAGCCGGTGCTGCTGGATCAGCGACTGCCGCACCTCGGTCAGCTCGTTGTCCCGCAGCTCGCTCTCGGTCACGTCCTGGGCCCAGATCAGGATCGCCGGCGGCTTCCGCTGCCGCTCGAGCCGCAGCGCGATCGCGATCGTCCCGTCGCCGTCGCGCAGCCGCAGCGCCGTCGCCGCTCCCGACATGCCGCCCATCGCGCGCAGCGCCCATGCGCTGAGCGGCAACCGCGGCCCGCGCGGGCTTCTCGCGTCCGTCCAGCGCGAGCGCCGCTCCAGCTCGCCGAAGGCGACGTTGCGAAAGACGATGTGCCCCTCCTGCGCGACCGCCAGCGCGACGTTCGACGCGGTGATCCCGCGCACGGCTGTCTGCAGCGCGATCCGGTACCCCCACTGCTGGTGGCCGCGCTCGATCAGCGCGACATACTTGGCCGCCAGATCCCGGTACTTCTCACGCAGCGCCCGGCTGGAATCGGGCAGCTCGTCAGTTCTCTTCGGGTCGCGCGCCATGGTTCTTCGATTTGAGCTTGCCGAGCTCGCTGGTCAAGGAGCGCAGCCGCGTGGTGTCGTCGAAGAGAATCACCAGCCCCATCGCGGTGCCGTCGTCGACGACCGGCACCGCCGCCACGGTCGCGGTGCCGCGCGCGCCGTTGGTCAGCTCGTAGTCCACCTCCTCGCCGCGGATGGCCTGGTTCTGGGTGACCGCCTTGCGCAGCCTGGCGAGGAACGACCGGGCCAGGCCCGGCAGGTGCAGGGTCCAGAAATTCTGCCCCACGGCCTCCTGCTCGGACACGCCGAGCAGCCGCTCCGCGCCCAGATTCCACAGTGTTATCCGGCCCTTCTGGTCGAGGACCACGACCGCCGACGAGAGGCTGCGGATGATCGTACGTTGTAAGAAAGTGAGCTGGTTCATCTCGTCGGTGCGCGACGCCAGCTCGCGGTTGGTGGCGTCGAGCTCGGCGTTGGTCGACTGCAATTCCTCGTTGGTGGTCTCGAGCTCCTCGTTCGTCGACTGCAGCTCCTCGTTGGTGGTCTGCAGCTCCTCGTTCGCCGACTGCAGCTCCTCGTTGGTCGTCTCCAGTTCCTCGTTCGACGACTGCAGCTCCTCGTTGACGGTCTGCAGCTCCTCGAACGCGTTCTGGCGCTCGGCGTTCACCTTTGTCAACTCCGTCTGCAAATCGTAGACGGCGGTGACGTCCTGCGCGACGTAGACCAGCCCCTGGATGTCCTGCTCGCCCCCCGAGCGGAGCGGCAGCACCGTCACCGCGAGCTGCAGGGGCGGGTTGCCGCTGCGCGCCATCGCGGACGTCGCCCGCTCGTGCGGGCTGCGGCCCTCGCGGACCATCGCGGTCCGCTCGATGAGGATCTCGCCCGACAGCCCGGGGAGGCCGAGCGCGGTGAGCTTCTTGCCCAGGACCTCGTTGTGTGGACGGCCCCACAGCGCGACCGCGGCGGCGTTCCACGACAGCACCGTCCCGTCGAGCGCCGTCGCGACGACCGGCACGTCCATCGCCTGGACCAGGTCGCTGTGGAACTGCTCGGTCGGCGTCATCTCCAGCGGCTCGGCGCGGTTCGCCGTCTCCTGCTCGAGCAGGTTGATCAGCCGCACCTGCGAGAGCGCCGCGTCGCGGCGGCCGTTCTTGCGGTAGATGCGCCGGCCGACGTCGACGGGCTCGAAGATCTTCGACGCGAACGGGATCAGCTCGCTCTTGCCGAGGACCATGACGCCGTGGCGACGCAGCGCGTAATGAAATCGCGTCAGCACCCGCTTCTGCAGCGAATTGTTCAAGTAAATGAAGACGTTACGGCAGACGAGCAGGTCGAGCCGCGAGATTGGCGCGTCGGAGACGAGGTTGTGCACGCCGAACACGACCGCCCGCCGGATCTCCTTCTTGACCGCGAAGCGGCCACTCTCCGCGTCGAAATGCGCCTCGAGCAGCCGTTTCGGCACGCCCTCGACCTGCTGCGGCGTGTAGACGCCGTGGCGCGCGTAAGCGACGGCTTTCTCGTCGAGGTCGGTCCCGAAGACCTTGATGTCGGCGGTGTTGAACGAAGCCCCCATCGCCTCGGCGAAGAGGAGTCCGAGCGTGTACGCCTCTTCGCCGGTGGCGCAGCCTGCGGACCAGACGCGGATCTCCTCGCCGCCCCGCTTTTCCGAGAGGACCTGCGGGATGATCTTCTGCGCCAGCCGGTCCCACAATTCCTCGTCGCGGAAGAACGAGGTGACCTTGATCAGGAGTGCGCCGAGGAGGGCGTCGTACTCAGCCGGCTCGCGCTCGAGGAGCGCCTGGTACTCGGCGACGGTGTTGCAGCGGCGGTCCGACATCCGCCGCTCGATCCGCCGCGTCAGCGTCGCCCGCTTGTAGTTCCGGAAGTCGAAGTTGCGCGCTTGCCGGACGCTTTCGATGATGCCCTCGATGTGCGCGTCCCGGACTGCCGCCGACTCGCGCTGGCGGCGTTGTTTGGCCATGTTCTCCTCCGCCTCTCGACCGACTTGCGCTCCGCGATCGCCTCTTCCGCCGCCGCCTGCGACTCGGCGCGCTGCGCCTCGGCCTCGAAGACGCGGGCCATGTCGTCGTGGCTCACCGCCTCCCGCTCGGAGAGCAAAGCCTCGCGCATCAGTCCCGAGGCGCGTTCCTCGTCGTCCAACGCCCCCGCCCGGCGCGCGGCGGCGACGTCGCGGAGCGTCTCCGCCCGCCTCTTCGATGTTTTCGCCTGCGCGTGCGCGGCGGTGGCCTCGTCGCGGCACGCTTCGGCCATCGTCATGCGCTTCTTCTTCATGAACCACCCCGGCGCGACATGCGCCTGATCTTCTCCACGAGGGTCGTCCGGTTGAGCCCGAGATACCTCGCCGCCTGGTTCTTGTTGCCCTCGGCCCGGTCGAGCGCCTCGTGAATCAACCGATCCTCCACTTCCGCGAGCACCGAGTAAAGGTCGATCCCTTCCGGCGGCAGCGATTGGGGCGCGGCCGCGCGAGGAGCCGATCGAACCTCGACCGGCAGATCTTCCAGCTGCAGCTCGCCCTCGGGCCGCAGCACCGCCAGCCGCTCGATCAGGTTCTGCAGCTCGCGGACGTTTCCGGGCCAATTGTAACGCCGCAAAGCGTCCAGCGCATGCGGCGCCAGCCGGCGGTTCTTCGCGCGGAGGAAGTGGGCGGCGAGGGCCGGGACGTCTTCGGGCCGTTCCCGCAGCGGCGGCAGCTGCAGGGGGACGACGTTCAGCCGGTAGTACAGGTCGGCGCGGAACTTCCCATCCGCGACGGCCTTGTCGAGGTTTCGGTTGGTCGCGGCGATGACGCGCGCGTCGACCTGCACCGCCTTGTCCGCGCCGACCGGCTGGACCTCGTTCTCCTGCAGGCTGCGCAGGAGCTTGGCCTGGACGCCGAGCGGCATCTCGCCGATCTCGTCGAGAAAGAGGGTGCCGCCCTCGGCTTGCCGGAACCGGCCCTGGCGCGACTCGCTCGCCCCGGTGAACGCGCCCTTCACATGGCCGAACAGCTCGGATTCCAACAGGTTTTCCGGCAGCGCGGCGCAATTCACGGCGACCAGGGGCCCTTTGGCGCGGCGCGACAGCCGGTGCAGCGCCTGGGCGACCAGCTCCTTGCCGGTGCCGGTCTCGCCCTCGATCAGCACCGTCGCGTCGGTCGGCGCCGCGAGCAAGAGGATGTCGAGGACCGCGCGGATCGCCGGCGAGCTCCCGACGATGCCCGCGCTTCCGGCCGCGGTGAGCGCGTCGTCGAGCTCGCCGCGATCGGCCATCGCCTGTTTCACTTCGTTCTCGAGCACATCGAGCGGCACCGGCTTTTCGAGGACCGTGATCGCGCCCAACCGCATCGACTCGGCCGCGCCCGAGACCGACCGCGAACCGGTCATCACCACCACCGGCGTCCGCGGCAGCTTCTCGCGGGCCAGCTTGACGATCGCCCTCCCGTCGCCGTCGGGTAGCTGCAGGTCGGTGACGATGGCAGCGAACGGCCGCGCGCTGGCGATCGACTCGTCGATCGCCTTCGTCGCCTCGGCGACCAGGTAGGCCCCCGACGGCTCGTACCCGCGCCGCTCGAAATGGCGCATGAGCGCGTCGACGAGAGACTCCTCGTCATCGAGAATGAGGATGCGCGGCGGACTCATTGGAAACCGCTGTAGCCCATCGAGAAAAAGGATGCCAACGGTTTGACACTCCGGCCGTCAACCGACTGGCGTTTCCCACCGATCGGCGCCGAATTCGCCAATGAAGTCACGGGGCCGCCTCTGGCCCCGCGGTTGCTCTACGAGGCTGCATGCGCCGACTCGCCGTCATCGCCCTCCTTCTCGCCTCGCCGGTCCTGGCCTCCAACCGCACCTCGTTCCACATCGGGGCGCGGGTGGTCGATTCTACGACGGTGTCGGCGGAAGTGGGCGCCGGGTCGATCCGCCTGAAGAACACGACCCGGGCGGCCGCGCTGATGCAGGTCGGTTCCGCGGCGCCGGTACGCGCGGCGACCGACCAGACGATCGCCGCCAGCGGCGACGTGGTCGTCACGCTGCTGTACTAGCACCCTCTTCGAGCTGGAAAACGAGAACGAGAACGAAAACGAGAACGAGAACGAGAACGAGAAGGAGAACGAAAGGAAAAGGAAAAGGATCCAACGAGAACGTCGTTCAACGCCGCATCAACCCGGTCACGAGCGCGACGGTGCGGCCTCCCAGCTTCCGAACCCGCTCGGCGTGCTCCTCAGCACACAGTCCGCTGAGCGAGGCGACATGAACCGCTGACGCCGCTTCCGCCGCTTCACCCCGTGCAATCGCGAAAACCCGCTTCCGGTCCCCCGGCGAATCGCGCCCATTCGCCTCCGCGATGTTGAGGCATGCGCTGCGCGCCGCCCGCAGCGCCTGATCGCGTAAATCCGAGCCCCTGATGTCCGCCTTGAAAACCGCAACGAGCAGGTCGCAAGCCACCTGGTACGCGATGAGATTCTCGTGCGGCAGCGCCGGATACAGAGTCGTCTTGTTCGCCATTTTTTGGCCTCCTCAAAAACGCCGAAGGCGGGAGGCCAAAAAATGGCGAACAACGACGACGCCCCGAATCCAAAAGCGCGAGCCAAAGGCGAGCTAGCTCTCCTTCTCGATGCAAGCGCCAGTGCCAAGCCTGTGGCTTGGCACGCGCTTGCTCCCAATCCTTTTCGTTTTCCTTTTCGTTTTCGTTTTCGAAAAGGAGAACGATCGGGAAAAGGAAAACGACAAGGATAAGGATAAGGATAAAGAAAACGCTTACGTACGCGCGCGGCGCCGCCTGATCGCCATCACGACGGCGCCAACCCCGAGCGCCCCACTCCACGCAACCCCCCCGCCGCCCGAGCTGCACCCCGTCGGAATGCAGATCCCCCCCAGGTCGATAGTCCCCGGCGGGCAATTCCCGCCGCCGCCGCCCGACTGTCCCCCCGACACGTTCGCCTCGCCTTTCGCGGTGCGCTGCGTGCTCCCCGCCGTCCCATGTACGGTGAAGTAGTTGTCGCCGTTGGTCGCGCTGGAGGTGACCGAGACCGTCAACGTCGCGCTCTGCCCGGGCGAGATCTGGGTCGGGCTGAAGCTGCCGGAGAACCCGGTGGGCATGCCGTCGGCGGCGAGCGAGACCGTGCCGGGCGACCCGGCGATGACTTTCGACGTCACGGTATACGTCGCGCTCGACCCCGCCGCGATCGCGTGATTGCCCGGCGTCACGACCAGCGCGAAGTCGGTGCTGCCGGGTCCGGCGATGCAGGCGTCGTGGCTGTTCGACCACTCGAGCTGGACCGTCCACGATTGCCCGTGCGAATTCACGGTGCCCTGCTCGCCGTTGCAGATGTCGCCGATCTCGCCATCCTGCCCCTGCGGGTCGTACCAGGCGAGCGGCGGCGCGTTGTCGGTGGCGAGGCCGACTTCGGCGTCGGTGGTGGCCTCGATCAGCTCGTGCGACGAGACCGAGGTCGTGTTGTTGAACCCGCCGCCGATCGGGCCGCAGCCCAGCTCGCAGCCATCGCTGGTCACGTTCGGGAGCACCCCGTAATAGAACTCGGGGATGCTGCCCGCGGAGCCGGAGACCGCCGAGGTTGCCTGTGTGGTGTTGTGGTACGCGCAGAACTCGGTGCACGAGCCGGCGGTGCCGCCGTTGCCGTCGGGCAGCGTGATCTTCATGCCCGCCGGAAAGTGGATCGCGTAGTAGGTATTCGCGTCGGGGAACGGCAATTTTCCGGCGTTGATCTGCCGCTGCAGCTCCTGCCAGATCTGGTCGTTGGTGATGCTGGTCGAGGAGATGCTCGGGGCGATCACCACCGCCGCCGTCGCCGTCCCCCGGCCGATGTGCTGGTTGGTGCCCTGGTTCCCCGCGAAGTCGAGGATGTTGGTGTCGTACTCGGCGAGGAAGTCGTAGTACCCGCTGTCGGTGATCGCCGCGTAGAACTGCGGCATGCCGGTCGCGACCTGCGAGGGCACGTTCGCCCCCCACATCACCGGGACGACCTTGACGTTCGCGATCACGTGGCCGCCGTAGTAGTTCAACCACGCGTTCGCGGGCGCCGCGGTCGTCGGACGCGCGCTCCCCTGCGGACGCACCGGCTGGTAGTGGATGGGTGCGGCGATCAGCGCGACGGCCAACGGGATGTGCATTTCGTCCTCGGGCGGAATTGACGGCGTGCAGCTTGACGCACGGTGCGCAAAACCGCGCTCGGTCGTCCGACCGATAGGGATTTCGGTCAGGGAACGGAAAGGGAAGGGAACGTTCAGGGCGAGGGACACGGCAACGCTTTTCGGCGGCCCGCTCCCCGCTCCCCCTCCCTCGTCCTCGACCTTTCCTTTTCCCTTTCCTTTTCCCTTTCCGTTTCCGTTCCGTGATCCATTTCCGTTCGTTCGTCAGGCCAACGGCAACCGCAGCCGCGCGCGCGCCCCCTGGCGATCGGTCCGGTTCTCCAGGGACAGCGAGCCCTGGTGGGCCTCGGCGATCTGCCGCGAAAGCGCCAGCCCGATGCCCGAACCCTGCGGTTTCGTTGTGAAAAAAGGCACGAACAGGTTCGCGGTGCTGGCCAGGCCGGGCCCCTCGTCGGCGACGCAGACCTCGACCTGCTTCTGCGCCACGTTCCAGCTGACCTCGACCGTGCCGCCGGTCTCCAACGCCGCGTCGGCGGCGTTGCGGACGAGGTTGATCAGCAGCTGGTCGAGCTGGTCCGAATCGGCCGCGACGGCGACCGGCGGACCCGGCGCGACCTTCACCGGAAGTCTCTTCTCCAGCGCCGCGACCCGCTCGACCCACTCCGGCACGTCCACCGGCCCGAGCTGCGGCGGCGGCAGCCGCGCCAGCCGCGCGTAGGCGCTCATGAAGCGCATCAACGACTGGGCGCGCCGCTCGATCACCGCCAGTCCCGACTCGAGGTCCTCCTGCGACGCGCCCTTTCGCAGGCCGGCCGAGATGCTGTGGATCGGCGCCAGCGAATTGTTGATCTCGTGCCCGAGGACACGCACCAGCCGCTGCCACGCCTGCCGCTCCTCCTCGCGCAGCGCGCGCCGCAGGTCCGCGAGCACCAGCAGTTGATGCGGCAGGCCGCCGAGGCGGAACGTGCTGCGGCGGATCTCGAACCGGCCGGTCGCGCCGGGCAGATCGAGCTCCATCACCCGCGGCGTCTCGCCTTCGAGAGCTCTCGCCAGACGCAGCTTGCCGGCGTCGAGCCCCCCCGACTCGAGCAGCCGCGAGAGCGGGATCCCGAGCAACCGCTCCGCGCTGCGGTTCGCGAGCACCGCGTGTCCCGAGCCGTCGAACGCGAGCACGGCCACGTCGATCTCGTCCATGACGCGCCGCAGCAGCGCGCCCGCCTCGAGCGCGCCGGTGCGCTGGGCGTGGAGCGTGTCGGCGAGCTGGTTGATCTCCAGCATCAGCTCGCCGAGCGGATCGCCCGCTTTCGCGCCGCGGCCGCGGACCGAGAAGTCCTCCTCGCGCAGCGCCGCGAGCAGGTTCGCCGACGTCTGCAGCGGCCGCAGCACGCGCTCGCGCACCGCGATCGAGGCGAACAGCCACACCAGCACGACGATCGCGCCGACGGTCCAGCGCACTTTCGCGTCGTTGTCGGACCCCCAGAGCAGAATCATCGTCGCCAGCACGGCGGGAAGTCCCGCCCAGAGCGAAAGGAGGAAGACATGCAGGTCGTGTGACAGCGGACGGCGCTTGCGGGTCACTGCGCCTTCAAACCATGATGCTGCAGCCTGCGGTAGAGGGCACTGCGGGAGACGCCGAGCTCGCGGGCGGCTTCGCTCACGTTGCCGGCGCAGCGGGACAGCGCGCGCTGGATGAGATGACGCTCTGCGTCATCGAGGGTCATCCGCTCGAGCAAGGCCGGTCCCTGCGCCGAGGGCGACCCGAGGAAGAGGTCGGAAGGGCCGATCTCCTCGCCGGACGCGAGCAGGACCGCGCGTTCGACGGCGTGCTCGAGCTCGCGCACGTTCCCGCGCCACGGGTGGCGGACGAGTGCGTCCAGCGCCTCGGCGGAGAAGCGACGGGCCTGGGTCGAGCCCTTCGCGAC
>JAIVGS010000181.1 GCA_020201435.1 Myxococcales bacterium | reverse complement strand
GTTCTGGGTCGGGAACAATCTCGGGGCGTCACTCATTCGAGTCGAGCCGCTTGAATAACCACGAAGGATTTTTCACCGCGAAGAACGCGAAGAACACGAAGAATCTTTTTTTCTTCGCGATCTTCGCGACCTTCGTGGTTCACCCCGTCTTCGTGTCCTCCAGTGCAGCGCAGGAAGGCGGCGGCGGACGTCCGGCCACCATTGCGGGATGTCCGTCGCGGTCGAGTGAGTTCTACCCGTGCGCGAAGCCGAAGGCGGCGGCGTTCAACCCGCCGCGCAACGCGGACGGCACGCCGAACATGAACGGCGCATGGAATCCCGTCACCGCCAACGGCAGCCAGAACATCGAGGACTACGCGGGCGACGCGTTCCTCAACAAGCAGATCTCGCTCATCGTCGATCCGCCTGACGGCAAGGTGCCGTACCTGCCGCAGTACGCGAACACGCGGCAGGACAACTGGGAGCACTACATCGATCCCATCGGCGCCTGCTGGCTGGCGGGCGTGCCTCGCCAGGTCTACGCGCCGCGCGGCATCGCGATCGTCCAGGCGCCGAACGTTTTCTCGTTCGTCGGCGAGTTCGCGCACGAATACCGCATCATTCCAACCGACAACAGCGCGCACATCGGCGACTCGATTCGCCTGTTCATGGGCGATTCGCGCGGCCACTGGGAAGGCAACACGCTCGTCGTCGACACGACGAACCTGACCGAGCGCACGTGGCTGAGCATCTCGGGCCACTTCCACAGCGACGCGCTGCACGTCACCGAGCGCTTCACGCTGGTGAACGCCGATACGATCCTCTACGAGACAACGCTGACCGATCCGAAGGTGTTCCGGCGGCCCTGGACGATGGCGATGCCGATCATCAGGTTCGAGAAGGGGCACGAGGTCTGGGAGGAGCCATGCATCGAGAGCGATCACGATCTCCCCGATCTGCTGCGCGAGCACAAGCTGTGGCTCGGGCTCGATCCGCCGAAGTAACGCTCGCGCTCGCGGCGTTGCTCGCCGTGCCGGCCGCGCCGGTGTACGCGCAGCCCCTCGACGCGCTTCGCCCGCTCGGGACGCAAGCTTCGCTGGCGCCGCGACTGCCGCGCACCGCCGACGGCAAGCCGGATCTGAACGGCATCTGGCAGGCGCTCACCACCGCGAACGACGACATTCAGGATCATTCCGCGCGCCTCGGCGTCCCCGCCGGCCAGGGGATCGTCGAGGGCCGCGAGATCCCGTACCAGCCGTGGGCGCGTGAGAAGAAGGAAGAGAATTTCAGGAACCGCGCGACGCTCGATCACGAGGAGAAATGTTTTCTGCTCGGCGTTCCGCGCACGATGTACGCGCCGTTCCCGTTTCAGATCGTGCAGTCGCCCGCCTACATCGCGGTCTTCAGCGAGTACCAGCACACCACGCGCAGCATCTTCATGAACAGCGAGCATCCCGAAGGGCCGATCGAATGGTTCATGGGAGATTCACGCGGACACTGGGAGGGAGACACGCTCGTCGTCGACGTGAGGCACTTCACGGATCAGACGTGGTTCGATCGGGCGGGAAACTTTCACAGCACGGATCTGCACGTGGTCGAGCGCTACACGATGGAAACGCCCGACCACATCCGTTACGAGGCGACGCTGGAGGATCCGAAGGTGTTCACGCGGCCCTGGAAGATCGCGTTCACCCTCTATCGCCGCAAGGAGCCGAACGTGCGCATCCTGGAGTACGAGTGCTACCAGTACTCGCAGGAGGAACAGGCGCGGCGAGGCGGACCATGAAGGTCCGCCCACAGGCTTTTATTTCGCCGCTCCCGCGTCCGCGTCGTTCGCGCCGAGGAAGAAGTTGCGTCCGTCCTCGAACGTCACCGTCTTGCCATTGGCCCGCGGTGCGCCGCTCTTGGCCTTGTAGCCCTCAACGACGACCTTCGTGCCGTTCGGGAAGTCGGTCTTCCGCAGCCCGCGGCGCAGCAACGCCGTCGGCGCGCCCGCCTCGACGCCCCAGTTGGTGACCGTGCCGTCGGCATTGGCCACGTCGATGTAGATCCAGCCATGCGGGTTGAACCACTCCATCTTCGTGAGCGTGCCCTTCAGCGTCACGGGCTGGTTCACGTCGAATTCCGCGGCAAACGAATGGTGCGCACGGGCGGGTTGCGCCACCACCAGGAGCGCTCCGGCAACTACCAGCATCAACAGCCTTTTCATTACAAATACCTCCGCGGCAAGGGCTGAAGCGTAGCACCGAGCCACCTGCACTGCAACCGCCGGGCTCGGTACGGTATGCTCCGCGCGCGCAGGAGGCGAACTGATGACGAGAGCTGCAAACCGGCGATTTTTCGTGGTCATTCTGGCGGCGGCGACGTGCCTCCTCGTTGAAATCGGCGTCACCGCGCAGGCGCCCGCCCCGCAGCAGGCTGCCGACAAAGTCCCGCTCACCGACGACGTCTTCAAGAGCGTGCAGATTCTGAAGGGCATTCCGGTCGACACCTTCTTCGAGGCGATGGGAATGTTCGCCTCGGCGATGGGGAACGACTGCACCTTCTGCCACGTGAAGGACGCCTACTTCGACAAGACCGCGTTCGCGCAGGTCACGCCGCGCATGCAGCGCGCCCGCCAGATGCTGACGATGATGGGCGAGCTCAACGACAAGTACTTCGCGGGCCGCACGCGCGTCACGTGCTTCACGTGCCATCGCGGCAGCCAGTCGCCGGTCAGCGAACCCGATCTCTCGATCCAGTACGGCGAGCCGTACGAGGATCCGAACGCGCGCGACTTCCCGGTCGAGACGCGCGTCACCGCCGACCAGCTGCTCGACAAATACATCCAGTGGTCCGGCGGCGCGCAGAACGCGGCCAAGCTCACGAGCTACGTCGCGCACGGCACGTACGAGGGCTTCGACACCGCGTTCGAGAAGCGTCCCGTCGAGATCTACGCGAAGGCGCCGAATCAGCAGACGATGATCGTTCGCCTGGCCACGGGCGCGAGCACGCGTGTCTTCGACGGCAAGAGCGGATGGATGGCCGGAGGCGACCAGCCGGTTCCGCTGCTGACGCTCACGGAAGGCAACCTCGATCGCGCGCGCCTCGAAGCGACGGTTGCGTTCCCCGCCGGCATCAAGGCCGCGTTCCCGCGGTGGCGCGTCGGCCGCACCGCCATCGACGGCAACGAGGTCTATATCGTGCAGGGGATGGGCGCCGCGCAGGCGCTCGCCAATTTCTACTTCGATCAGGCGGGGATGCTCGTGCGTCTCGTGCGCTGGACGCGCACGCCGGTCGGCTTCATCCCCACGCAGGTCGACTTCGCCGATTACCGCGACGTCGCCGGCGTCAAGGTGCCCTTCGATCGCAAGGTGACGCAGACCTATATGC
>JAIVGS010000069.1 GCA_020201435.1 Myxococcales bacterium | reverse complement strand
GACCTCGGCCATCCGCAGCGTCGACAAAAAGCGCATCGCCACGCCGACCGGCACCTTGGGGTTCGAGATCAGGTTCAGCTTGATCGTGTAGTTCTTCATCAACTGCCGGTTGTTGTAGATGTACTGCAGCACCTCGTTCGGCGAGGTGCGGCTCTGCGCCACCTTCGCGATCTCGCCCTCGGTGATCCGCGGGCTCTGGATCACCGCCAGCTGAACGAGCTTGTTCGGGTCGCGCAAGAGCAGCGTGCGCACCTCGCGGTTGCCCTTCTTGTTCGCCCACTCGATCTTCTTCGCCACCCCGAGCTTCATGATCTGCTGGCTGATGGTCAGCCGCTTGTCCTCCACGGCCTTTTCCTCGGCCGAGCCGGGCGCGAGCGGCTTCTGCTCGAGATCCTCGTCCGCCTCGGGCATGTGGGCGCCGATCTTCTCCAGCGCCGCCTCGGCAGCGGCCTGCTCCTGCTGCTGCTTGAGCATCACCTGCTTCGCCAGCTCTTCGTCGCCGCTCGCGCCGCCGTGGATGCGCTTGCGCGCGGCCTTGAACGCCGGCAGGTCGTCGAGCACCATCCCCGAGCGCACGCAGAAGTCGCAGACGTTGTCGACGGTGGAGGGACGGGTGTTCCTGTTGTTCACCAGCGCCCGCACGATGTCCGCGTAGCGCAGCATGCGCAGCTGGTTCTGCGCGACGATCTCGGTGATCTTCTCGTCCGCCGCGCGGGTCAGCCGCTCGACCGTCACGTCCGGCGTGGCGGCATTCAAGACCAGCATCTCGAGGTACTCGTCGCGGGCCGCGAAGACCGTCGCGTAGTAGTCGAGCACCGGCGGCTCGACGGTCTCGTCGCGCAGCGCGACCGAGAGGATGCGGTCGGGCAGCCCCGCGGCGGTCTTGACCGCGGTCTCTTTCACGTTCTGGTCGGCGTCGAAGGTGAGCATGAACAGGGCGGTGCTCATCTCCTTGGGCCCCATCGGCACCAGCGCCTTGGCGCCCATCATCCGCAGCGGCACCGGCGCCTTGGGGTCGACGTGCTTCTGGAAGTTCGCCGGCAGCGCCGACAGCGGGACCGGGCAGGCGGCCGCTTGTGGCGTCTCGGTGGCCTCGCTCATCGCGGCGATTCTAACCTATTGGAGTCGGTTGAGCGGGTCGAGCCGATAGCGGCGCGACCATTTCCAGGACAGCTTGCCGAGGAACTTGTTCAGCCAGAAGTTGCGCGGCAGCCACGGGATCGGCGGCGGCCGGCGCAACCCGAGCGCGGCGAATTCCTGGCCGACCCGCGGATCGTCCGGCGCCAGCTCCATCGCCTTGCGCAGCGCGCGCACCGCCTGCTCCTTGTTGCGGGTGACGACCAGCGCCTTGGCGAGGTTGACCAACGTCTCGGTGGTCTGCAGCCCGCGCCGCAGCGCCTCCTCGCAGAAGCGGATGCCGCGCTGGCGATCGCCCTCGACCAGCACCAGCGTCAGCCCGTAGTTGGAGAGCACTCGCGGGTCGTTCAGGTTCCGCCGCCAGGCCTTGGTGAAGATCTCGTGCGCCGACTTCGGGTCGGTCTCGAGCAGCGCCCGTCCTTCGTCGATGAAGCGGTCGAGCTCGCCGCGGTGGACCAGCAGCGCCTGGGTCTGGGCCGCCTGCACCGGGGTGGTCACCTTCGACAGCTGCGGCGACGACGGCGCGCGCGGCGCGACCTTGATCGAGACGCGCAGCGCGTCGAGCTCCTCGGGCGATGCACCCTTCGGCAGCAGCTTGTTCTCTTCGTCGTCCGGCATCATTGGTTTCGCTGATAGATGATCCGTAGGCCATCCAGGGTGAGTTGGTCGTCGACGACTTCGACCTGTTTGGAGAGGCTGCCGATCAGCGGCGCAAGTCCGCCGGTGGCCACGACTTTCACGGGAAAACCGAGCTCTTCCTTCATCCGCGCGCAGATGCCGTCGACCAGCGCGACGTAGCCGTAGACGAGGCCGCTCTGCATCGAGGCGACCGTGTTGCGGCCGACGACGTGGTCGGGCTTCTCGAACGCGACCCGGGGCAGCTTGGAAGCCCGGTGGAAGAGCGCCTCGGTCGAAATCATGATCCCGGGCGAGATCGCGCCGCCGAGGTACTCGCCCTTCGGAGTCACCGCGTCGAACGTGGTCGCGGTTCCGAAGTCGACGATGATCAGACCCGTCGGCCACTTCTCGTACGCGGCGACGGCGTTGACGATTCGATCCGCGCCGACCTCGCGCGGGTTGTCGTACAGCACCGGCATGCCGGTCTTCACGCCCGGCCCGACGAACATCGGGCGCTTGCCGAAGAACCGCTTCGACATCTGCTCGAGCGGAAACGCCATCGGCGGCACGACGCTGGAGATGATCACCGCGTGCACGTCGGACATCTTCAGCTCGGCGAAATCGAACAGCGCCTTGAGCTGCAGACCGTACTCGTCGCCGGTGCGATCTTTTTCCGTCTGCACGCGGAACGAATCACGCAACGTCGACTGATCGAAGACGCCGAGCACGGTGTTGGTGTTGCCGACGTCGATCGCGAGAAGCATCACCCGCAGTATCAGGAGCGTTTTGGCTACGCGTCAATCTTCCGTCGCACGACCCGCACCTACAGCACCCTGCACTGCTCCACGTCTCCCGCCACGACACGCACAAGGCGGCCTTCCTCGCTGCGGACGAGGAGCGCGCCGTCGTCGGCGAGGTCGACGGCGGTTCCTTCGAGCGGCTCGCCCTCGCCGGTGATGCGGACGGAGTGGCCGAGCGTCGTCGACAGCTCGCGCCAGCGCTCGCGGACCGGGGCGAAGCCTTCGGTCTCGTGCAGGCTCAGCCACTCCTCGAGGTGCTCGAGCACGCCCGCGCAGACCAGCGGGCGCGGCGTCTTCTCGCCGGTCTCGACCAGCAGGCTGGTCGCGGTCGCGCGTAATTCTTGTGGAAAATCACGCATCTCCATCGAGACGTTGAAGCCGATGCCGAGGACGGCGTGGCGGACGCGGTCGCCCTCGGCGCGCAGCTCGGTCAGGACGCCGGCCAGCTTGCGGTTGCGGCATTCGATGTCGTTGGGCCACTTGATGCGGGCGGAGGCGGCGCCGAGCTCGCGCGCGGCCTCGCAGACGGCGACCGCGGCGACGAGGGTGATCTCGGGAGCGCGCGCCGGCGGGAGCGACGGGCGCAGCACGACCGTAAACGTCACGGCTTTGCCCTTGGGTGCGACCCAGGTCCGGCCGCGCCGACCCCGGCCTTTGGTCTGCACGTCGGCGATGACGACTTCGCCGTGGAGGGCGCCGGCCTCGGCCAGCCGGTGGGCCTCGTCGTTGGTCGATTCGAGCTCGGGATACGAGTGGATCTTCCGGCCGAGCTCACCGGTCGCGAGCAGCGGCTGGATCTCGCGCTCGCCGATCGAGTCGGGCACTTCCACCAGCCGATAGCCGCGGCCGCCGCTCGCCTGGATGACGTAGCCGCGCGCGCGCAGCGAGTCGATCCGTTTGAGCAGCTCGGCGCGGGGGACGTCGAGCTTGTCGCAGAGGACGCCGCCCTCGACGAAGTCGTCCTTGTATTCGAGCAGCAGCCCGAGGACGATCGCGTCCTGTTTCACGTCGGTCCAATGACGGTCGCCCGCCGCGGGTGCGAGCGAGCCGGGCATTGTCAGGCGCCCTCCACGAGAAGGCTCAGGTCGACCGATGGAGCCGAGTGCGTCAGCGCGCCCACGGAGACGTAGTCTACTCCGGTCGCGGCCACCCGCGGGAGCCTCTCCAGCGTCATTCCGCCGCTGGCCTCGAGCGGCACGCGCCCGCGCACCTGGTCGACGGCCCTTTTCAGCTCGGCGTCGACGAGGTTGTCGAGGAGCAACATCTGCGCGCCGGCCTCGATCGCCTCTTCGATCTGGCCGGGCGTCGAGACTTCGGCTTCGACCAGGAGCAACGGGCTTGCCCTGGCGCGCGCTCGGCGTACGGCCTCCCCGATTCCGCCGGCGGCCGCGGCGTGGTTGTCCTTGACGAGGATTCCATCGAAGAGCGCGCCGCGGTGGTTGGTGCCGCCGCCGGCGCGGACGGCGGCCTTCTCGAGCTGGCGCATTCCCGGCGTCGTCTTGCGCGTGTCGAGCAGTTGCGTCTTCGTGCCGTGCAACGCCTGGACGTACTTCTTCGTCAGCGTCGCGATCCCGCACAGACGCATCACGAGATTCAGCGCCGTCCGTTCGCCGGTCAGGATCGCCCGCAGCGAGCCCTTCACCCGGAGCACGCCGTCCCCGGGCCCGGCGATCTCGCCTTCGTCGCGCAGGACTTCGAACATGGCTGCCGGATCGAGCGCGCGAAAAACCCGCGCCGCCGCGGACACACCTGAAACAATCAACGATTCTTTCGCAAAGATCAGCCCGCTCCCACGCGCATCCGCGGGCACCACCGCCTCGGCAGTGCGATCGCCCGGCCCGACATCCTCATCGAGCGCCAGTCGAATCAGTCGGTCGATCGCATCGCCGGAGCGCCCGTAGTCCATGGCTTTTGGCCGGTAGCCGGTGGCCGGCAGCCGGTAGCCGTCTCTACTTCGTCCCTTTGCGCGGCGACGGCCGCCGCTTCGCGCCGCTCTTCCCGCGCGCGCCCTTCTGCGCGCCGCGCCCGCCGCCCCGGCTCTTGCCCATCGGCCCGCCGCGGACGTTCGCCCGCGACTGCGTCTTCATCGGCCGCTTCTTCTGGTTCTTGCGTTTTCCGCCGGCGCCGCGGGTGCCCTTCTTCGCTCCGCGCGCGGCGGCCATCCGGCCGGCCTTGCGGCCCTTGCCGACCTTCCCCGCCTTGTCGGCCTTGTTCTTTCCGCCGCGCACGTGCTTGGTGCCGGGCCGCTCCTTGCGCGCTTTCATTGCCGGCGAGGTCGGCTCCGCCTCGGCCGAGGCTTGCGCCTGCGCGATCTCGGCCCGCTCCTCGTTGACCGTTTCCTCGCTGACCGGCCCGCGCACTTTCTCCTCGGCCTTCTCCATCAGGCCGCGCGCGATCGACTTGACGTGCGACATCGCCTTGGCGGCAAGGCCCTTGGCTTCGTCCTCGTCGCTCGCCTGCACCGGCGCCGCCGCGGCCTGCTCGTCCGACTTCGGCTGCGGCTGCTGCGCCGGCGGCTGCGATCCCGACGCCGGCCCGCCGTGCGTGCCCATCTGGTCGAGGCTGCGATCGTGGCCTGGGTGCTGCGGATTCTTGTCTTCCATTCCGTCCTCCACGCTGGTGACGCGCGCCAGGTGACGCGCGAGCTTCTCCCGCTTCCCGCCCAGTTCCTCGGCCCTGAGCCGGTCCTTCTCGACCACTTCCTTCGGCGCCCGCGCGACGAAGCCCGGATTGCCGAGCCGATCCTGGATCTTCTTCAGCTCCGAGTCGATAGCACCGATTTCCTTTTCGACGCGAGCCTTCTCGGCGGCGAAGTCGATCAGGCCCTCCATCGGCAGGTGGATCTCGGCCTCCGGCTCGACGTGGACCGCCGTCTTCACCAGCCGGGTCTTGAGCGGAAGGATGTCCACGGCCGCGTTGGCGAGCTTGAAGGCCTGCAGATGGCGCTCGAACAGCGCCCGCGCCTTCTCGTCGCGGGGGACGACCAGGATGGAAATCCGCTGATTTGGCGGGAGGTTGACTTCGCCGCGGACCGAGCGGGCGCCGTCGATGGCGCGGATCACGACATCCATCTCGCGCTCGGCGTCCCGGTCGAGGAGGTCCTTCCGCGCCTCGGGATACGGCGCGATCATGATGCTCGGCCCCGTCCTGTTCGGCAGCCGCTGCCAGATCTCCTCGGTCACGAACGGCATGAACGGGTGCAATAGACGCAGCGCGCCATCGAGCGCGGTCAACAGCGCGGCCTGCGCACCAGCCCGTTCCGCCGGCGTTTTCTCGCCATATAAGGCGGGCTTGGAGAGCTCGATCGCCCAGTCGCAGAGCTCGTTCCAGATGAAGCGGTAGATGCCGTTGGCCGCGTCGCTGAGGCGGAATTCGCCGAGCGCGCCGCGCGTCTCGTCGGCGCAGCGCTGGAAGCGACTCAGGATCCAGCGGTCGTACACGCTCGCCGGCCCCGCCTTGGAATCGTAACCCTCTGAATTCATGAGGACAAAGCGCGCCGCGTTCCAGATCTTGTTGGCGAACGCGCGGTACCCTTCGATCCGGCTGACCGACAGCTTGATGTCGCGGCCCTGCCCGGCCATCGACGCGAGCGTGAATCGCAACGCGTCGGCCCCGTGCTTCTGCGTGATGTCGAGGGGGTCGATGACGTTCCCCCGCGTCTTCGACATCTTCTCGCCCTTCTCGTCGCGCACCATCGCGTGCAGGAAGACTGTGCGAAACGGCACCTCGCCCATGAAATGCAGGCCGAGCATCGCCATCCGCGCGACCCAGAAGAAGAGGATGTCGAAGCCCGTCTCCATCACCGAGTTCGGGTAGAACGTCTTCAGCGCCGGCGTCTCGTCCGGCCAGCCGAGCGTCGAGAACGGCCACAGCCCCGAGCTGAACCAGGTGTCCAGCACGTCCGGGTCCTGGCGCAGATCGGTCATCTCGCAATCGCGGCATTTGCCGGGCGTCTCGCGCGCCACGTTCACGTGGCCATGCGCGCAATACCACGCGGGAATCTGGTGACCCCACCAGAGCTGGCGGGAGACGGTCCAGTCGTGGATGTTGGTCATCCAGCGGAGGAACTCGGCGCGCCAACTCGAAGGGACGAAGCGCATGTCGTCGACGTGCGCGATCACTTTCTCCGCGAGCGGCCTGGTCTTCACGAACCACTGCTTGCTGAGCAGCGGCTCGACGATGTTGCCGCAGCGCTGGCACTTGCCGAGCGCCATGGTGTGCGCCTCGGTTCCGCGCTCGAGGCCGAGCTCGGCGAGCTTCGCCTTGAGCGCGTCGCGCACTTTGATGCGATCGATCCCTTTGAACGGCCCGGCGTTGTCGTTCAACGTCCCGTCGAGATTGAGGATGTTGATCAGCGGCAGGTCGTGCCGCTTCCCGGTTTCGAAGTCCTCGAAGCTGTGGCCGGGCGTCACTTTCACCGCGCCGGTGCCGAACTTCGGGTCGACCAGCTCGGCGTCGGCGATGATCGGAAACTCGCGACCCAGGATGGGGTGACGGACGTTCTTCCCGATCATCGACTGGTAGCGCGGGTCGTCGGGATGGACCGCGACCGCCGTGTCGCCGAGCATCGTCTCGACGCGCGTGGTGGCTACGACGATCTCGCCCGAGCCGTCGGCGAGCGGGTAGGCGAACCTGTACAGCTCGCTCTTCACGCCCTCTTCGTGATCGACCTCGAGATCGCTCAGCGCCGTCCCGTCCTTCACGCACCAGTTGATCAGCCGCTCAGCCCGATAGAGGAGGCCGTCGTCGTACAGGCGCACGAACGCCTCGCGGACTGCGCGCGAGGACTGCTCGTCCATCGTGAAGCGCAGCCGATCCCAGTCGAGCGACGCGCCGAGCGCGCGATGCTGCACTGCGATCCGGTCGCCCTGCGCTTCCTTCCACGCCCAGACGCGCTTGAGGAATTCCTCGCGGCCGAGATCGTGGCGCGACTTGTATTCCTTCTTGCTCAGCTCGCGCTCGACCACCATCTGCGTCGCGATCCCGGCGTGGTCGATGCCCGGCAGCCAGCAGACGTTGAACCCGCTCATCCGCTTCCAGCGGGCGAGCACGTCCTCCATCGTGGCGGTGAGCGCGTGGCCCAGGTGCAGCGAGCCGGTGACGTTGGGCGGGGGCTGGACGACCGAAAACGGCGGCTTTTCGCTGACGTCCTGCGATTTAAAAAAACCCTGTTCTTCCCACCACTTGCCCCAGTACGGCTCGACCTTGGCGGGCTCGTAACCTTTGTCGAGGTCGGCGATCTGCGCCCGCGCTTCGCTCATGGCGGCGGGCTAGATAGCACAGTTGAGAGCTTTTGGCGGGGGCCGACACGCCGGTAGCCGATCGCCGGCTACGCGCCCCGCTCTTTGATGAGGCGCTCGAGCTCCTCGCGGATGATCGTTTCCGCGAGCTCGGGGACGACTTCCCACGCGATCTTCTCGATCACTTCGCGGCTCGCTTTCGAGAGCGCCTCGCGAAGCAGCGCCTCGCCCCCGTCGCCGGCGGGCGCCTGCGCAGACGGCCTGCTGGCGGGCGGGACGACGCTCAGCTGCGGCTTCGGCGTCGGAGCGGGCGAAGGGACGGGCCGCAGCGGAGTCGGCGCCGGCGCCTCGTCGACCAACTCCTCCTCGTCCATCGGAATGTCTTCGTCGACTTCGACCGACGGCGGTGGAGGAGGCCTGGGCGGCGGCTTCGCCATCGGCGGCGCCGGCTTCGAGATCGGCGCGGCCGGTTTCGCGGCAGCCGGCGGCATCGACGGTCTCGCCGCCGGAACCGGCGGCTTCGCGACCGGTGCGCCCGGTTTCGGCGCTCCGGTCAGCGGCGGTTTCGCCCCGGTGAGCGGCGGCTTCGAACCAGGAACGCCGGGTTTGGCCGCCCCTGGCGTCGATGGACGCGGTGCGCCAGCCATCGGCGCTGCAGGCCTGGGCGCACCGACCGGCGGGGGCCGCGACATCGTCATCGTGCTGCCCGCTGCTCCCGGAACCGCCGCCGGCTTGGGTGGCCCCGGCTTCGACATCGAAGGCGCGCCGGGCCGCGGGGCGCCGGCAGCCGCGGGCGGCTTCGAGACCGACGGAGCGCGCGGATTCGCAAGGATCTGCTTCACCTGCTCGATCAGCTTGCCGGAGTCGAACGGCTTCGGCATGTGCCCGTTGGCGCCGACCGCCATCGCTTTCGCCGGATCGATCGGCGCGCCGCCGCCGAGGAGCAGCACCGGCACGTCCTTGATCGACGCATCTGCGCGGATTTTCTGGCAAAGCTCGTACCCGCCGAGCTTCGGCATGATGACGTCGGCGAGGATCAGATCAGGCTTCGACTGCTTGGCGGACTGGAATGCCTGTTCCCCGTCGTCGACGGTGGTGAGCTTCACGTCCTCGCGCGCAAACGTCATGCTGATCGCTTGCTGAATCGTCTTGGAGTCGTCCGCGAGGAGCAGATTTTTGGGCATCGCTCAACGTCTACAAGGTCGCGACGGTAGAGGCAAGTTTGGACCGGCCACCGCCTATCGGCCATCGGCTACCGGTTACTGCAGTTGCTCGAAGCCGGTGGTCCGCAGCCGGTAGCCGACAGCCGTCAGTAGTCCAAATCGTCGCCGCCGCCGTAATCCATGCCGCCCATGCCGCCCATTCCACCCATGCCGCCCATCCCGCCGCCGGCGCCGGCCGACTTGGCCTTCTTCTTCGGCTTCTCGGCGATCATCGCCTCGGTGGTGAGCAGCAGGCCGGCGACGCTGGCGGCGTTCTGCAGCGCGGAGCGCGTGACCTTGGTGGGATCGATCACGCCGGAGGCGACGAGGTCCTCGTACTTGTCGGTGCGGGCGTTGTAGCCGAATCCGCCCTGGCCCTCGAGGACCTTGTTGAGGACGATGCTGCCTTCGAGGCCGGCGTTCTCGACGATCCGGCGCAGCGGCTCTTCGAGCGCACGGCGAACGATCTCGACGCCCGTCTTCTCGTCCGCCGGGACGTTGAGGCCGTCGAGGACCTTGCGCGCGCGGATCAGCGCGACGCCGCCGCCCGGCACGATGCCTTCCTCGACCGCGGCGCGGGTCGCATGCAGGGCGTCCTCGACGCGGGCCTTCTTTTCCTTCATCTCCGTCTCGGTCGCCGCGCCCATCTGCACCACCGCGACGCCACCGGAGAGCTTGGCGAGGCGCTCCTGGAGCTTCTCGCGATCGTAGTCGGACGTCGTCTCCTCGATCTGCGCGCGGATCTGCTTGATGCGGCCCTCGATGTCGCGCTTCTGCCCGGCGCCGTCGACCAGCGTCGTGTTGTCCTTGTCGATGGTCACGCGCTTGCACCGGCCGAGGTCGTTGAGCTGGACCTGGTCGAGCTTCTTCCCGAGCTCCTCCGCGAGCACCTGGCCCCCGGTCAAAATCGCGATATCCTTGAGCATTTCCTTGCGGCGGTCGCCGAACCCCGGGGCCTTCACCGCCGCCACTTTCAGCGTGCCGCGCAGCTTGTTGACGACCAGCGTCGCGAGCGCCTCGCCCTCGATCTCCTCGGCAATGATCAAGATCGGCCGACCCGTCCGCACCACCTGCTCGAGCACGGGGATCAGGTCGGCCATCGCCGAGATCTTCTTCTCGGTGATGAGGATGAACGGGTCCTCCAGCTCGACCACCATCCGGGCCGGGTCGGTGACGAAATAAGGCGAGATGTAGCCGCGGTCGAACTGCATGCCCTCGACGACCTTGAGGGAGGTCTCGAGGCCCTTGGCCTCCTCGACGGTGATCACGCCTTCCTTGCCGACCTTCTCCATCGCGTCGGCGATGATGTTGCCGATGGTCTCGTCGCCGTTGGCCGAGATGGTGCCGACCTGGGCGATCTCGGTCTTGCCCTGGGTCTTGGTCGAGAGCTTCTTGAGCTCCTCGACCACCGCGTTGACCGCGGCGTCGATCCCGCGCTTGAGCGACATCGGGTTGTGGCCGGCTGCGACCAGCTTCATCCCCTCGCCGTAGATGCTCGAGGCGAGGACGGTCGCGGTGGTGGTGCCGTCGCCGGCGACGTCCGAGGTCTTGGTCGCGACCTCGCGCACCATCTGCGCGCCCATGTTCTGGAAGCGGTCGGAGAGGTCGATCTCCTTCGCCACGGTGACGCCGTCCTTGGTCACCGTCGGCGCGCCGAACGACTTCTCCAGCACCACGTTGCGGCCCTTGGGCCCGAGCGTCACCGCGACCGCGTCGGAGAGGATCTTCACGCCCCGGAGAATCTGCTCGCGCGCTGCCTGGTGGAAGGTGATCTCTTTCGCCGCCATGCTTTGGCTCCGTCGCTAAAGGGGGCGCGAATGTAGACAGGCCGCGCGCGGTGTCAAGAGCTTGAAAGGGCGTACGTGTTGGCATACTCAAGGCCGCCCATGCTCCTGCTCGCTCTGTTGGTCGCCGCCGAGGCCGGTTCGCTGTCAGGCAAGGTCACGCTGACGGGGCTCGCTCCCAAGCTCGCCAACCTGCCGGTCACACGCGACATGAAGGTGTGCGGGACCAGCAAGACCGACGAGTCCCTGGAGGTGAAGGACGGAGGGATCAAGAACGCCGTCGTCTGGTTCACCGATCTGGCCGAGACGAAGGACGCCAAGCGCCTGAAGCAGAAGCTGGATCAGCAGTCGTGCGTCTTCGTGCCGCACGTGATGGTCGCGCCGATCGGGTCGACGCTCGACGTGGTGAACAGCGACAAGGCGCTGCACAACGTCCGGGCCCAGGCCGGCGACGTGAAGCTGATGAACTACGCGATGCCGATCCCCGGCCACGTCGTGCCTACGAAGTTGAAAAAAGAGGGGATTTTCAAGGTGAACTGCGACGTGCACCCGTGGATGCGGGCATGGATCGTGGTATTGCCGACGCAGGCGTACGCGATCACCGACGAGACTGGCGCCTACAAGATCGCCGGCGTGCAGCCCGGGAAGCACAAGGTGAAGGTGTGGCACGAGCGCCTCGGCGAGAAGGAGACGGAGATCGAGATCGTCGCCGGGCAGAGCGCGAAGTACGACGTCGAGTACACGCCCCGATGACGCAGGTCGACCCGGGTTTTCTCGTCGCGTGGGTCCGCGCGGAAGCGGGGCCGGAGCTCGACGCCCTCGTCGCGCGCGCGATGCAGGACGACCTCACCGAAGAGGAAGCCGAGCTGGACGCGGCCGGTCAGCTCGCGCAGCGCCGAGGTTTGCTCGACGCGCTCGACAAGGCCGCCGGCGAGCTGTGGCTGGCGGAAGTGCGCGAGGCCCGCGGGCGGGCCGAAATGCTCGAAAAAACAGGACCTTCGTGCGTCGCCTGGCTGCGGGCGACGCCCGGTGCCGCCCAGCGGCTGGCGCAGCTCGCGAAAGCGCTCGCGGCAGAGCCGGGAAAGAGCGTCGCCGAGCTCGACGGCCTCGGCGGCTCCCCGGGTTGCTCGACGCGCTGATACAGTCCGCCGCCGATGGCCGATTCGGAGACAGCGGCGTTGGTCGGCGCAACGCCGCGGAGGCCGGTGCAGTACGGGCCGATCGCGCGCTGGCTCTTGCACAAGCTGTTCGATCCGGTTCCGTTTCCGGACGACTCGCTGCCCAAGCTGCAGGAGGCCGCGCGCAAGGGGACGCCGGTGTACGTGCTGCGGTCGTCCTCGCTGCTGCACCTGCTGTACTTCAACTGGACCTTCTGGAAGCTCGGGCTGCCCCTGGCGCGGGCGGCGACCGGCCTCGGGTACCGCCTCTTCGCCTGGATCCTGCGCTGGTACCTCGGCGGGCCGCAGATCAAGGCGCCTTCCGGCGGCGAGGTCGCGAACGTCGTCGAGTCGGTCCGCAGCGGCGAGGCGGCGATGGTCTTCCTGCGCGCCCCGCGGACGCTGCCGTCGGCGGTGACGACGCTGCCCGATCCGTTTCCCGCGCTGGTCGAGCTGCAGCGGGTCCAGCCGCAGAAGCCGATCGTGCTGGTGCCGCTGACGTTCTT
>JAIVGS010000180.1 GCA_020201435.1 Myxococcales bacterium | reverse complement strand
CAGCTCTCGTGGGCGAAGAAGCGCATCACGTTGGCCAGCGCGTGCGCCATGTTCACGCTCTGGTCGAGATAGACGACCGCGCCCGAGCCGGCCATCGTCTTCTTCGCCTTGAGCGTGTCGAAGTCGCTCGCCCAGTCGGCCTCCTCGGCGGTGATGATCGCGCTCGACGCGCCGCCGGGGATGATCGCTTTCAACGTGCTGCCCTCGCGCATTCCGCCGCAATGGTCGTCGAGCAGCTTGCGGAAGCTGATCCCCATCGGCGCCTCGTAGACGCCGGGCCTCTTGACGTGGCCGCTCACGGCGTAGAGCCGCGTGCCGCCGTTCTTCGGGACCAGGCCGATCTTCGCGTACTCGTCGGCGCCGAGGTTGATGATCGGCGGCATGTTCGCGAGCGTCTCGACGTTGTTGACCGCGGTCGGCTGCTTGAAGAGCCCGCCTCCCGCGTTGGCCGGAAACGGCGGCTTGAGGCGCGGATACCCCTTGCGCCCCTCGATCGACTCGAGCATCCCGGTCTCTTCGCCGCAGATGTACGCGCCGGCGCCGTAGACGCAGTGCGCCTCGAGGTCGAATCCGGAGCGGAGGATGTTCTTGCCGAGATACCCCTGCTCGTACGCCTCGTCGATCGCCGTCTGCAGGCGCTTCATCGCGCTCTCGCGGAACTCGCCGCGGCAGTAGATGTAGGTCTGGTGACACTCGACCGCGTAACAGCCGATCACCAGGCCCTCGACGAAAAGGTGCGGGCTCTTGAGCAGGATCTCGCGATCCTTGAACGTCCCCGGCTCGCCCTCGTCGGCGTTGACGACCAGGTACTTGGGAAAGCTCGTCTCCTTGCGGACGAAGGTCCACTTCATGCCGGTGGGAAAGCCGGCGCCGCCTCGACCGCGCAGGTTCGACTTGACCACCTCGTCGACGATCTGCTGCGGCTGCATTTTCAAGGCCTTGGGGAGCGCGGTGTAACCGCCAGACGCCTTGTAGGTCTCGAGCGCCCACGAATTCGGCTTGTCCCAGGTGGCCGTCAGCAGCTTCACGGCTTGCGCTCCGTGCTGCCGGCTTCCGCGGCGGTCGTCGTCGCCGGCTGGCCGAGCGAACCCGTCGCCTGCGGAGAGTCCTGCCGCTCGTCGTGATGGTTCGGATCGGGCAGCCGCGGCATCGGCCCCGGCGCCATCGTCTTGCCGGGCAGCTCGCGCAGCCGGTTGATCAACCCGTCGACGCTTTCCGGCGTCACGCTTTCGACGTACTCGAAGTTGTTCACCAACACTGCCGGCGCGTTCCCGCAAGCCGCGAGGCACGACACTTCCTCGAGCGAGAACTGCCCGTCGCGGGTGGTCTCACCCGGCCGAATCCCGAGTCTTTCCGCGCATAACCGGATGATCTTCTCGGACCCCATCGCCCAGCAGGAGACCGAGTTGCACACCCCGATGTGATGCCGCCCGACCGGCCGCAGCCGGTACATCGTGTAAAAAGTAGCGACCTCACGGACGCGGACCGGCGGAATGTCGAGCAAATGGCCGACATACGCCATCGCCGGCTCGGGCAGCCAACCGAGCTCGTCCTGCACCAGGTGCAACGCCGGCAACAGCGCGGCCCGCCGCCGATCCGGCGGGTATTTCGCGACCGCGCGCTCGAACCCTTCGTCGAAGCGCTTCTGCTGCTCCGGCGTGAAGGGCGACTGCGCCGGCGCCGCCTTGCTCGCGAGCGGAATCATACGCGGCGCGCACCTTTATGGCGCGCGTTCCGGCCTGTCAAGGCAAGGAAGGGACACGGATTTCGGAACGGAAAGGGAAAGGGAACGGACGCGGCGAGGGTCAGGTCGACGTCGAGGGTCAGGCCAATCCGTCGCCCTCGTCCTGAACCTTCCCTTTCCTTTTCGGTTCCGAAGACCGTAAACCGAAGGACCATGGTCGAGTTCTTCAAGCTCTGGTTCGGCCTGCGGCGCCCGATCGACCGCCGGACGTACCTTTTTCACGGCGCCGCGCTGATGGCCTTCAAATACTGCGCCGACAGCGCCGCGCTCTGGCTCGTCACCGGCGTGCGCTGGTCGCCGCTCGATTACCTCAATCCAATCTTCAGCCAGCGGACGAAAATCGCGCCCGCCGCCCCAACCTGGTTCTGGCTTGCGCTCGCGATCTGGACACTGCCGTTCCTCTGGATCGGCGTCTCGATGACGCTGCGCCGCCTCTTCGACGCGCGCCGATGGCCGTGGCTATGCCTGTTCTTCTTCGTTCCGGTGCTGAACTGGATGCTGATGCTCTTTCTCTGCATCGAGCCGTCGCGGACCGCCCAGCGCGTGCCGGAAGAATTCCTCCGCGACACGACTCGCCTGCGAGCTGCGGTCCAGGGCGTCGCCGCGGGAGTCGGCATCGGCGCCGTTTCCTTCGCGCTCTACGTGCTCTCGTTCAAGACGTACAACGCGGCCGTCTTCCTCGGGACACCGTTCACGATGGGCGCCGCGACCGGCTACTTCTACAACCGCTCGGGTCCCAAGCCGCGCACGGCGCAATTGGGCATCGTCACCATCGTCATCGCCGGCCTCGCGACGCTGCTCTTCGCGTTCGAGGGCCTCATCTGCGTGGCGATGGCGATGCCGATCGCGATCCCGATCGGCATGTTGGGCGCCAAGGTCGGCCAGCTCATCGCGGCCGAACGCCGCGAGTCGAGGCCCGTCGCTGCGCTGCTGCTCCTCGCGCTGCCGCTGTCGGCGGTCGATCTGCAACCGCCGCCGTTGCGCGAGGTCCTGACGTCGGTCGAGATCGACGCGCCGCCTAAAGCGGTGTGGCCGCACGTCCTCGGCTTCACCGACCTCGACGCGCCGCCCGACTGGTTCTTCCGCCTCGGCATCGCCTACCCCGTCCGCGCCCGCCTCGACGGGACCGGGGTCGGCGCCGTCCGCCGCTGCGAGTTCTCGACCGGCCCGTTCGTCGAGCCGATCACCGCCTGGGAAGAGCCGTCCCGACTCGCCTTCGACGTCCGCTCGCAGCCGCCACCGCTCCGCGAATGGAGCCCCTACCAGCGCGTCCACGCCCAACACCTGCTCGACACGCTGCGCAGCCGCCGCGGGGAATTCCGTCTCATCCCGCTCCCCGACGGCCGCACCCGCCTGGAAGGCCGGACGTACTACCAGCTCGCGATGGAACCGCAGAATTACTGGGTTTTCTTCGCCGAAGCGCTCATCCACCAGATCCACCGGCGGGTGCTGGCGCACATCGCCCGGGAAGTTCGGCAAACTCGAGAACGAGGAGGAAAACGAGAATGAGAAGGAGCAGGCTCGCGCCAGCCTTCGGCTGGCACTCCGCCTGCAGCAGAGAAGCACCCTAGCTCGCTGCGCTCGCGCTTTGCTGCGGACCGTCGTCCGTTCGGCATCGTTTCGGCCT
>JAIVGS010000246.1 GCA_020201435.1 Myxococcales bacterium | reverse complement strand
GCCCTGTATCGGGCCAAGCAGGGCGGCCGAAACCGCGTCGAAGCGGCTCGAAACCGCAAGGCGGCGTAAGAGCAAAAGCTCACCACGGAGGCACGGAGAAAGGCTTTCCAAAAAAGCCTCCCTGCTCTCCGTGTCTCGGTGGTGAGTTTTGGTCCTTTTTTGCCTTGGCCCCCGGTCCGCCCCGATCTACGCTCGCTCCTTCCCGGGAGCCCCTGTTGCGCAAGAACTACGTTCTCGACACCAACGTCCTGCTCCACGACCCGCGCGCTCTCTTCCAGTTCAAAGACAACAACGTCATCGTCCCGATCTACGTCGTCGAAGAGATCGACAAGTTCAAGCGCGATCTCTCGGAGCTGGGCCGCAACGCCCGCGAAGTCTCTCGTTCGCTCGATGGCTACCGCGAGGAGAACGGTTCCCTGACCGAAGGCGTCCCGCTCGAGAACGGCGGCAATCTCCGGGTGATGTTCACGCAGAAAGAGCTCCCGCGCGAGCTGATGAACCAGCACCTGACCGACAACCGGATCCTCGCGCTGGCGATGGACGTGAAAGAGCGCGAGCCGAACATGCGCTGCGTCTTCGTCACCAAGGACATCAACCTGCGCATCCGCGCCGACGCGCTCGGCCTGGTCACCGAGGATTACGAAAACGACAAGATCGAAAACCCCGAGGTCTACATGGGCGTGCGCGAGCTCGAGGTCGGCAAGAGCGACATCGACGCGTTCTACGCGCATGGCGAGCTGCCGCTGCCGGAAGGGACCAACGGGATCTATCCGAACGAGTTCGCGCTGCTGAAAGACCGAGAGGCGCCGAACCACACCGCGCTTTCCAAGTACAACGCCGCGAAAGGCCGCTTCGTCCCGTTGCTCAAGAGCTTGAAAGAGGGCGCCTGGGGCCTGCGCCCGCGCAACAAGGAGCAGAGCTTCGCCCTCGATCTGCTGATCAACGACGAGATCAAGCTGGTGACGATCGTCGGCAAGGCCGGCACCGGCAAGACGCTGCTCGCCATCGCCGCCGGCCTGCAGAAGACGATGGAGGAGCAGGTCTACCAGAAGATGCTCGTCAGCCGGCCGGTCTTTCCGCTCGGCAAGGACATCGGCTTCCTGCCCGGCACCGTCGAGGAAAAGCTCAACCCGTGGATGCAGCCGATCTACGACAACGTCGAGTTCCTGATGGGGCTCAGCCGCGCCGACAAGAAAGCGGGCCGCAGCTACCGTGAGCTGATCGACCTCGGCCTGGTGGCCATCGAGCCGCTCACGTACATCCGCGGCCGCAGCATCCCGAACCAGTACATCATCGTCGACGAGGCCCAGAACCTGACGCCGCACGAGGTGAAGACGATCATCACGCGAGTCGGCGACAACACCAAGATCGTGCTGACCGGCGACCCCTACCAGATCGACAACCCCTACGTGGACTCGACCTCCAACGGCCTCGTCCACGTCGTCAACAAGTTCAAGCACGAGCGCCTCGCCGGCCACATCACGCTCACCAAAGGTGAGCGGAGCGCGTTGGCCGAACTCGCCTCCAACGTGCTGTAGAGCGCAGGTGACCACCTCTCCCGTCGCCCACGCGGCCGATGCGCGGCGCCGAGCGGCGTCGCTCCTCCTCCGCGGGGTGGTCCCCGCGTTCGTCGTCACTCCTTGCGCGGCTTGCGCCTCGCCCGCCTGGCCCGGTCCGAGGTAGTCGCCTGCGCTCTGGAATCGTACAGGCCAGCTTTCTGGCCGGTGGCTTTCATTCGGGCCCCGCAACCTTGACTCTGCGCCCGCAAGCGCGCGGAATTACGACTGACGTCTGCGGCATGCTGTTTGAAGGCACACTCGAGCGGGGAGGACTGTGGAGGTCGGATGCCGACGGCGAGCTTCGTGTTCCCGGTCCGGTACGTGTCGGAGGGGGTGGCCGTCCAGACCACGTCTCGCGAGCTGAGCCCACTCGGCATCTCGGTTCGCTCGCTCGCGCCCCCGCACGTCGGTGCGCGAGTCTCGATGGCGCTCTACCTGCCGAACGCGGCGGTGCCCGAGGTGGCCATCGCCCGCGTCGCGCGTTCGCGCAGCGGTTCGCCGGGGGAGAGCGGCTTCTGGGCGGATTTCATCGTCGTCGATCCGCAGGCGCGGATGCGCATCTCCCACCTGCTCTCCGAGCAGGATCAGGCCGAGGGACAGCACCGCGCCTACGAGCGCGTGCCGGTCAAGCTGCAGGTCCGCTTCCGCACCTCGACCGAGTTCGTCCAGGAGCACGCGATCAACCTGAGCCGCGGCGGCATCTTCATCCGCACCGACGACCCGCCGCCGGTCGACACCGCGGTCGAGGTCGAGCTGCAGCTGCCGGACGCCGGCCCGGTGGTGAGCAGCGCGGGCATCGTCGTGCACCGGCAGATGCCAGGCGGCGTGAAGCCGCCGGGAGTCGGAGTCCAGTTCGTCGACGCGAGCGACACGTTCCGCGAGCGCATGGACGAGTACATGGATTCGCTGCTCAAGGAATGATCAGCGGGCTTTGAAGTCGAGCAGGTCGAGGATGCCCTCGGACATCTCGAACGTCACTTCGCGCCGGTAGCCCTCGGCGTCGCCGCCGACCTGCAGCGGCATCTCGCGGTCGAACCGGATCAACACCTTGTCGCAGTGGAAGTCGTGGATCCCCTTCGGCGGCGGGCCGCCCTTCCAGAGCGTGCGCAGGTTGGCGAGGATGGTCGGCACGCTGATCGCCGTCAGCCGCAGCTGGAATTTGCCCGGGGCCTGCATCGCGTACGGGAAGATCTGGAAGCCGAATCCGTAGTTGGGCACGGTGCCCACAGCGGCGATCTTGCACGGACCCTTGTAGAGAATCTCGCCGCGCTGGATGTCGCGGCCGAGCGGCTTGCCGTCCGGTCCGAGGCGCTGCGCCGGTCCGCCGAGGTTGACGACCTCCACGTTCGGGGTGCCGCGTTGGAACAGGTAAGCCGGGATGGTCTTGCCGACGACGGAGCAGAAGTACCCGAATCCGCCGCGGCCGACCTTGTCCTTCATGCCGACGTAGTCGTTGAGCAGCTTGGCGTCGATGCCGAGCCCGGCGAACGGGGCGCGCTTGCCCTCGTGAGAGAGCAGGTGCAACGGGCGGCACGAGGAGCACTCGCCGGACCGCGTGCGCAGGATGTCCTCGACGACGCCGACCCGCTTCGCGCTCGCGCCGGCGAAGTCGGCGACCGCGTTGCCGGTGCCGAGCTTGAGCGCGCCGACCCGCGGCAGCCGGAGCGCATGGACCGGCTTCGGCGCGAGCTTCAACGCGCCGCGGAGAGCGCCGGTAGCCGGCTGCATCGCTTCTTCGAAGAGGCAGTTCACGTAGCCGACGAACGTGCCGTCGCCGCCTCCCGTGAGCACGGTGCCGTATCCGCGATCCAGGACGGCGCGCGCGATGTTGCGGGCGTCGTCGAACGAGCGCGAGTAATACAGGTCTTCGGGCGGGACGAAATTCTCGAGCTCGCGCTTCAGGTTCTCCGACACGCTGCGCGCGTTCGCGTTCAAAAGAACCGCGACGTTGCTGCGGATCGCGAGGCGCTCGACTTTGCCCATCAGTCCGTTGCTCCTTCGTGCGGTCCCCGCCACCCGAGTGCCATGAAGCAAACACGAAGCCAGAAGCCGATGCGTCGCGTTACGTGACAAAGCCCAAACAATCCGGTACCTTGCGTTTATTGCGGGTATGCCAAACACCTACATTTTGCAAGCCGCGCCGCGTAGAGCAGGTGGCGGTGCGCAGGCAGGTACGCAGGCGCCCCCCGCGGCGGGAGACGGGCGGTCATGTTTGCTCTTGGCTGCCCGCGCCACACGGCGTACACAGAGCGCTCCCTTGATGGAGGACGTGTCGGCATGAAGGTTTTCCTCACCGGTGGCAGCGGGTACATCGGCTCGACGGTGGCGCAGGCTCTCAAGAAGGCGGGACACGATGTCCTGGCGCTCGTGCGGTCGGAGGCGAAGGGTGAGGCGCTCAAGAAGGCGGGCGTGAAGCTGGTCGTGGGGGACCTGGGCAACCCGGCCGGGTACGCCGGCGCAGCGTGGGGTCGCGGCGCCTTCGTCCATCTCGCGCAGGACTACTCGCCGAACGGCGTCGAGCTGGACCGCAAGACGATCACCAGCGGGAAAGACCTGTTGCGCGGCCAGGTTGGCGCGACGTTCATCTACACCAGCGGCTGCTGGGTGCACGGCGCGAACGATGGCGTGATGGACGAGAGCACGCCGCTCAAGCCGGCGCGAATGGTGGCGTGGCGGCCGGCGCACGAGCAGCTCGCGCTCGACATGGCGAAGGACGGCATCCGCTCGGTGGTGGTCCGGCCGACGCTCGTCTACGGCGGCGCCAAGGGCGGCCTGCCGGCGATGTTCTTCGGGACTGCGATGAAGCACGGCGCGGCGCAGACGATCGGGGACGGGTCGAACCACTGGCCGCTGGTGCACGTCGACGATCTCGCCGAGCTGTACGTTCGGCTCGTGGAGCGCGCGCCGGCCGGATCGGTGTTCGATGCGTCGGACGCGTCGCGTTTCACGCAGCGCGAGGTCGCCGAGGCGGCCTCACGAGCCGCCGGCAAGGACGGCAAGGTCGCCGCGCAGACGCCCGACGGCAGCCCGTTCCACGAGGCGTTGTCGCTCGACCAGCAGATCTCGAGCGAGAAGGCCCGCAACGATCTCGACTGGCGCCCGCGCCACGAGAGTTTCGTCGCCGAAGCGGACCAGCTCTTCAAGACCTGGCACGCCGCGCAATAAGCGCAAAAAACAAACTTTCACCGCGGAGGCACGGAGAGCACGGAGGTTGGGGGTTTCAAAACCCAGAAACTCCGTGGCCTCCGTGCCTCCGTGGTGTGCTCTAGCTTTTTTCAGGAGCGATCGCGTCGAGCAGCGCGCGGTCGCCCTGCAAAGCCACTCGCTGCGAGTAGAGCTGCAGGCCGCGGAGGCTGCCGAGCTCTTCGCCGCCGCCGGCGTGGCCGGGGCCGCCGTGGAGCAGTTGGGGCAGGACCGTGCCGGGGCCCAGGGTCTGGCCGGCGACCTTCTCGCTGCCGATGTAGATGCGGCCGTGGTACGGCGCGACGTCGAGGACGCACTTGCGCAAAAAGTCGCGGTCGTCGCTGTAGACCGAGCAGACGAGGCCGCCGCCGCCGCGGCGGACGAGGCCGGCCGCATCGGAAGCCGCAGCGAGCGTCGCGACCGGCCCGAAGACTTCGTCCTTGTGCATCACCTTCGCGGCCGCTGCGTCGCGCGCGAGCAGGAGCGTGGGCGGAACGAAATACCCCTTTGATTCCGAGATCTTGCCCTCGAAGACTCGCTGCGACTCGGAAGCCAGCTTGTCGATCCCCGCGCGCACGTCGCGCAGTTGATCGGCCGTCGAGACCGGGCCCATCGTCGTCTCTGCGCGAGCCGTGTCGCCGACGCGCACCTGCGACAGCCGGTCGACGAGCGCTTCCTGCACGGCCGGCAGCCGATCGCCGGCGACGAAAATGCGCCGGATCGCGGTGCACTTCTGTCCGGCTTTCTGCGTCATGTCGCGGACGACGTCGGCGACGAAGAGGTCCCACGTCGCGCTGCCGGGCTCGACGTCGGGACCGAGGACTGCGGCATTCAACGAGTCCGCCTCGACGTTCAGCCGCGCGCCGCGGCGGCCGAGCTGCTCGCGCAGCCGCGCGGCCGTCTGAGACGAGCCGGTGAACGCGACGACGTCCTGGGGGCCGAGGCGATCGAGAAGCTCGCCGGGGGATCCGCAAAGAAACTGAAAAGTGCCCCGGGGAAGCACGCCCGCGCCGATCTCCGCCAGTCGAAACGCGACCAGCGCGGTCGACGTCGCCGGCTTGGAAACGACCGGCATTCCCGCGAGCAGCGCGCAAGCGGCCTTCTCCGCCGTGCCCCAGGCCGGGAAGTTGAACGCGTTGATGTGCACCGCGACGCCGTCGCGCGGGACCCACAAATGCAGGCCCGCGTAGCGCGCGGTGCGGCCGAGCTGGACCGCCTCGCCGTCGCGCAGCGCTTTCAGCGAGCCGAGCTGCGCGCCGAGCTCGGCGTAGTGGGCGAGGGTCGCGATCGCCCCGTCGACGTCGAACTTCGCGTCCCCGCGGGTGTTGCCGCCGTTCTGCATCGCGAGGCCGAGCAGCTCGTCACGCTTTTCGTGCAGCGCCTTGCTCCAGGCCTTCAACAGCTCGCCGCGCTGCGCGAACGTCATCTCCCGGAGCGACGCGCCGTGGGCGCGGGCGTGGTCGACGGCGGCGCCCATGTCGATGCCGTTCGTCGAGGTGCGCGCGAGCGGCTCCTCGGTCGACGGATTGACCAGCGTGGCGAACGGCTCGCGCCCTTCGACCCACTGGTCCTGGACGAAGCTCTTCAGCGTATTCATCGGGCCTGGCTCGGCTTGGTGTTGGAATGCGGCTTGCGCTCGGCCGGCGGCGGACGCGCGAGCGTCTGCGGCATCTCGGCAAACGCGTACGCAAGGACGGCGTACGCCGCCGCGTCCTTCGCCAGCGACTCGGCGTCGATGTGGTCAAAGGTATCCGCCGGGCTGTGATGGAGATCGAAATAGTGAGTGCCGTCGACCGAGACGCCGGCGAACGGCACCGAAGCCGGCGCGAGCGGTCCGATGTCGGCGCCGCCCGTCTCGCCGTCGATCGGACTGTCGAGCCCGAGCGACGCCAGCGGCGTCAGCCACGGCTTGAGCAGAGCCGCGCCGTCGCCCGCGGAATGGACCACGATCCCGATCGGCCGATGCGCGCCGCTGTCCGCCTCCATCGCGACGACGTGGCGGCCGAGCTCGCCCGCGTGCGCCGCGGCGTACCCTTTGCCGCCGGCGAGCCCGTTCTCCTCGTTCATGAAGAGCACGACGCGGACCGTCCGGCGCGGCGGCGTCTTGAGCGAGGCGATCAGGCGTCCGGCCTCCATCACCATCGCCACGCCGGCGCCGTCGTCGTTCGAGCCTTCGGCGAGATCCCACGAGTCGAGGTGCGCGCCGAGCAGCACCACCTCGTCCGGCTTTTCGCGGCCGCGGACGTCGGCGACGACGTTGGCCGAGTCGGCGTCCGGCAGCCAGCGCGACCCGAGCGTGAAGTGCGCCCGCACCGGCCCGCGCGCGAGCAGGCGATGGATCAGCGCCGCATCTTCGGTCGTGATCGCGGCGGCCGGGATGCGCGGTACGCCGTCTTCATACTGCGTCACGCCGGTGTGCGGCGTCCGCAGCGACGCGGTCGCCAGCGATCGCAGGAGGACCCCCGCCGCTCCGACCTTGGCGGCTTCGACGGGCCCGTGGCTGCGCAGCTCGACGAACTGGCCGTACCCGCCTTCGGTGCCCATGGTGTGGTTGAGGAAGATGATCTTTCCACGGGCCGCGGAACCGAGCGCGGCGACCTCTTTCAACGAGCGGGCCTCGATCACCTCGCCGGTGACGTCGCCGCCGACGCTCCCTCCGAGCGCGGTGAGGTAGAGCGGATGCCCGACGATCCCCGGCCGCGGCAGGATCTCGCCGCGCTCTTCGCCGCGGACCCAGTGTGGCACCTTGACCGGCTCGAGGCGCACGGAAAGGCCGTCCCGCTTGAGCTTGTCGAACGCCCACGAAACCGCTGCCTCGGCGCCGGGGGAGCCGGAGAGGCGCGGCCCGATGGTGTCCGAGAGCTCTTCGAGGCGCGAGTACGCGACGCCGTCCGACATCGCCCCGCCGACGAGCTGGCCGGCGGCTTCCGGGGAAATCGCAGCGAGCAAGAGCACGAGCAGCAAGTGGTCCTCCGCTGAAATGGGAGCGGAGTCTAAACCACCCGCCCCCGGGGGGCACGCCTCACTTCAGCAATTGTGCGACGAGGTGCATCCCGAGATCGCGCAGCCCTTGCCTCAGCAGTTGCGCCCCCTTCGGCGAGGCCAGCGTGCCGCGCATCATCTCCGGCGCGTAGCCGAGCTCGAGGTTGAGCATCACCATCACCGCCGAAATCGACGCCGTGATCTCGGCGGCCTTGACCCGCGAGCGGCGCTTCTGCACGCCCGCCGAGAGCTGATCGATGAGCTCGTCTTCGGTCGTCCGCGGGCCCTTGCGTTCGAACAGCGCGGCGGAAAGGCCTTCGTAGAGCGAGTCGACGATCGATTGCGATGAGGCGGCGCGCTCCATCCGGTCGTGGGCTTCGTCGAAATCGACCTCGGCCGACTTGGCGTAGGTCGGCGCGACGATCAGCGCCAGGTCCTTCCGGGTGACGACGTGCGGCAGGCGTTTCGAGAACAGCACCCGGACGTTATAGCCCTTGCACACGCCGCCGGGCCGACCTCGGCACGAGCGGCTCGAACAGCGCCCCGCCGCGCGCACATCCGCACGCCGCCGGGTGCCGGGTCTCGCGGGCGTCTCTCCAGCGCTCGATCGCCGAATTTACCAGCCTCACCGCGTTGCGCCGCGTCGTCGCGTCCGAGCGCACGAACGCGACCGCGACTTCGCCGTCGCGGACGCGGGCCACGGTGCCGCAGAGCGAGGGCCCGCCGGAGAGGTCGGAGATGAAGATCTCCTCGCCCGGGTTCCACGGCGCGCCAGCCGTCGAGACGCGCGCTCCGCCGCCGCTGACGTCGGTCAGCCGCGCCATGGCCGAGGTCGCGCCCGCGCGGCCGGTGCGCACCAGCATGTCGGTGGGGAGCCGCCGGAACATCCGTCGCGGCGGCGCGCGTGCGATCTCCAGGCCGTCGAACAGCCGCAGCGAAGACACCTCGAGCCACGCGCCGCGGATCACACCAATGTCGATGCTGTGCACCTCGCCGCGCGCGGTCAGCGACTGGTCGGTGCCGGAGAAGCAGATCTCGATGATGGCCGGCTGGCCCACGCGGACGTCGAGGAACGGGTCGGGAAAGAAGACCAGCTGCCGCCCGTCGGCGACATGGACATGGCGGTGCGCCTGCGATGGAGAGTCGAATGTGTAACGCATCAACCGCTCGCGCATGACTCAGGGGCGGAGCAAGTCCGTTGCCAGCCGGCGGACAAATTCCTCAATGATTTCAGTGAGAAAAAGTTGGGAACAGGACGGCGGACAGCGCCGATCGGTAGTTTCGACAGCCCCCCATCGGTCGTTCTTACCGGCTGGACGGATGGGGGCGCTTCAGGCAGGCTGCGCGCACTTCCGGAGGGACCCATGCGCCTCGTCGCCGCCGCGCTCGCCTTCAGCCTGTTTGCGATGCCGTCGTTCGCCAAGGGAAAGAAGGGGCCCAAGGACGGCCAGTTCTGCTCGAAGAAACAGGTCGGCACGACCGCGACCGACAAGTCCGGCAATACGCTCACCTGCAAGGCCGACAGCAAGGGCAAGCCGCGCTGGACCAAGTAGCGATCGGAATCCGATCGATCCGCTAGGCGGGCCGAGCCTGGCGCAGGACAGCCTCGTCTTCCGAGGTTCGAAGTAGGGCGGTGTGGGCACGCGCCGACCCCACGTCAGATGCGCGCATTGTTGCGCCGTCCCCGCGTTCTTTAGAGTGAATTTCGAAAAATGCACCGCCTGCGGGGGGACTTCTGACGTTCCGTTTTCGCATTCTTCTCGGGCTGGCCGGCGTCGGCTTGTTGCCGCTGCTCGTCCTCGGATGGCTTTCGTACTCGGTGAACCGCGCCGAGCTCGAGAGCACGGTCGGCGGCGCGCACCAGGCGACGGCGCTCGCCGCCGCGCGATCGTGCGAGCGATGGGTCGCGCAGGAGCTGGATTCGCTGCGGCTCTCGCTCTCCGCGATCGATTTCGACCGCCTGAGCCGGGACGAGGCCGCGACCGTTCTGCGGATTCCGTATCGCCAGCTCGATTCGGTCGACGCGATCGTGCTCCTCGACGAGCAGGGGAACGCGCTGATGCCGCCGCTGGCCGGCGGAAAGGCCGGCGGCCGGATGGACGCCGCGGATCTCGACCTCTTCGGCAAGCACCTGCCGCTCGCGTACGCCGTCGCCGCCGGCACCGCCATCAGCCTGCCGTATCGGGGCAAGTCCGGGCCGGCGCGGCTGGCGGTCGCGCTGCGCATCGGCGTTCCTCACGCGGCGCCGATCCGCGTCGTCGCCGCGCAGCTCTCGCTCGCGCAGCTCGAGCGCCAGATGGCCGAGCTCGCGCGCGACGGCGCGGTCGCCTATGCGGTCGCGCGCGACGGCATGCTGGTCGCGGGCGACGCCGGGGGGGCGCCGGGTCGGGACGAGCTGTCGTTGATCGAAGCCGGCAGCGTCGTCCGCCGCGTCCGTCGCGGCGACGGGACCGAGTGGCTCGCCGCGTTCGCGCCGACCGGCGACCTCGGTTGGGGCGTGGTCGTCGCCCAGCCCGCCGCGCAGGCCCTGCGGCCGGCCCAACGCGTCCGCGTCTACACCATCTTCTGGGCCGCGGTCGCGCTGGCGCTGGTCGCGCTGCTCGGGACGTTCCTCTCGCGCGGCCTGGCCGACCCGATCCGCCGCCTCTCGGTCGCGGCGGTCGCGTTGACCCAAGGCCGGTACGAGGAGACCGCGCAGCCGCAGACCCGCGACGAGCTGGGCAAGTTCGCGGAGGCCTTCAACCACATGGTGCGCGAGGTGCGCCGCCGCGACGACGAGATCCGCGCCTGGAACGGCGAGCTGCAGCAGCGGGTCGACAAGGGGACCCTCGAGCTGCGCGAGGCCCAGGACCAGATCCTGCGCTCGCGGCGGCTCGCTGCCCTCGGGTCGCTCGCGGCCGGGATCGCGCACGAGTTGAACAACCCGCTCACCGCGGTAGCCGGCGCCGCTTCGCTGCTGCAGGAGCAGCTCGGGCCGGGATCGCCGCACGAGCCGCTGCTGCGCATGCTGCTCGACCAGTCGGCGCGGATCTCACAGCTCGGCGCCGGGTTGCGCCAGTTCGCCGACCAGGAGCGCGACGCCGCCGGCCAGAGGTTTCCGCTCGCGCGGCCGGTGCGCGCGGCGCTCGAGGCCCACAAGGACGACATCGCCGGCCACCGCATCGAGCTCAGCGCCGAGCTGCGCGACTCGCTGCCGGAGGCGCAGGGCAATCCCGAGCAGATCCAGCAGGCGGTGTCGCACCTGGTGCGCAACGCGATCCAGGCGATGCCCGACGGCGGCCGGCTGACCGTGCGGCTGATGGCCGTCGACGGCGAGGCCCTCAAGCTCAGCGTCTCCGACACCGGCAAGGGAATTCCCGCGGCGAATCGGGAGCGGATCTTCGACCCGTTCTTCTCCACCAAGGGCAAGCACACCGGCGCCGGCCTCGGCCTCTCGATCGCGCACAGCGTCGTCCTCGCCCACCACGGCAAGCTGCTGGTCGAGAGCGCCGAGGGCCAGGGCGCGACGTTCACCGTATTGCTCCCGGTCGCCGCGGCGGCCGCGCATTTGACGTGAGGAGGGAGACTTGAACGACGCCGACGAAGATCTCGCGTTGCTCGCACCGGGCCTGATCCACGAATTGCGCCACCCGCTCCTCGGCATCAAGGGCGGGATGGAGCTGGTGGAATGGAAGCTGGGCAGCGCGATCGCGGGCCTCGAAGAGTGGAAGCTGATCCAGCGCCAGGTGCAGCGGATGGAGGAGTTTCTCCACAGCTACCAGGCGTTGCTGTCGTCCGGGAAGCCGGCGTCGTCGTTCTTCGTCGTCGAGGAGGTCGTCGACCAGGCGGTGGAGCTGCTCGCCTTCCGGCTGAAGCGGCTCGGCAAGCGGTTCGACGCCTCGCACGGGTCGATGACGAAGGTCGCCTGGGGCGAGCCGAGCGCGGCGCTGCACGCGGTCGTCAACGTGCTGGTCAACGCGGTCGACGCCGCCGAAGAGGCCGGCGAGTCCGCGCGCGTCCAGGTGCGCGTCGTCGGCGGACCGACGAACATCGAGGTCCGCGTCAGCGACGAGGGCCGCGGCGTTCCGCGCGAGCTGCGGCGCCGGCTGTTCGAGCCCAGGTTCACCACCAAGGAGCCGGGAAAGGGCACCGGCCTCGGCCTGCACATCGCGCGCACGATGATGCGCAAGTACGGCGGCGCGGTGCGCCTCGTGGACGAGGGTGACCCGGCGCGGTTGAGCTGGGCGAAGACGGAGTTCACCGTCGAGATTCCAGCGAGGCCGGACTAGCGATGGCCGCAGAGAAGAGCCGCGCGCGCTCCGCCGTGGAGGTGGCGATCGCCATGCTCCTGGTGTTGATCGCGGCGCTCCTGCTCTTCCGGCGCACGGTGTACGAGCCGCCGGCGGCGACGCAGCGGGTCGTCGCCAAGGCGCCGCCGGTGGTACCGGCGGAACAAGCCGTGGTCCTGTCGGTGACGGGCCCCGTCCAGCGGGCGCACGGGTCGGGGGAATGGTCGCGGCTCTCGCCCGGCGATCGACTCGGCGCGGACGAATCGATCCGCACCGGCAAGGGCGGCCACACCGACCTGCGCATCGGCGACAAGTCGAGCCTGGCGGTGACCGAATCGACGCAGGTCACCATCCGCGAGCTGACCCGCGCGGTCCACCGGTTCCGCCTCGAGCGCGGTCGCCTCGCCGTCGACTACAAGCCCGACGGCGAGCGGGTGCTCAAGATCGAGAACGAAGGCGCGGTGACGGAGACGCACGGCGCGCGATTCAGCGTGCTCAGCACCGGCGCGACGATCGCCGTCGCGA
>JAIVGS010000349.1 GCA_020201435.1 Myxococcales bacterium | reverse complement strand
CCTCAAGGACGCGAAGGGGAAGGCCGTCGGCAGCGCGCAGCTCACGCAGACGGCGCACGGGGTCCTGATCTCGGTCGATCTGCACGGCCTGAAGGCCGGCATCCACGCCATCCACCTGCACGAGGTCGGGAAGTGCGCCGGCCCCGACTTCAAGAGCGCGGGCGGACATTTCAACCCGATGAAGAAGCAGCACGGCTTCATGACCGCGGAAGGGCCGCACGCGGGCGACATGCCGAACCTCGACGTGCCGGCGAACGGGAAGATCAAGGCGGAGCTGCTCGCGCCGGACGCCACGCTCGACAACCTGATGGACGCCGACGGGGCGGCGCTGGTGGTGCACGCGAAGGCCGACGACTACAAGTCGCAACCGGCCGGCGATGCCGGCGACCGCGTGGCGTGCGGGGTTGTCACGAAAGGATAAGAGCAAAATCTCACCGCGGAGGCGCAGAGGACGCGGAGGGCCGCGGAGTTTGTTTTTTCCAAAAAAAAATCTCCGCGTTCTCCGCGCCTCCGCGGTGCGCTTGAAGACGTCTACTGCGTTGGAGCCTGGACGTTGACCGACGGTGGCTCGCGGACCGGCGGCCGATACATGCGGTCGCGCGGTTCGGGGCGACGGTGGCGGGGCGGCCAGACCAGCGTCAGCGGCCGGTTCTCCCTGGCGGATTTCAGGGCCGCGACGATGATGCGGACGTCACGGAGGCCCTCTTCGCCGTCGGGCTCGATCGCCGTGTCGTCGAGGACCGCCCTGGAAAAGGCGATCAACTCCGGTGCGAACTGGTCAGAGGGCTTGAACCTTCGCGTCCGGGTGCCGTTTTCGGTGGAGAGCTCGAGCGTGCGCGGGCCCTCGTACTCGTAACCCTGGTCGAGGACGATCTCGCCCTTCGTTCCGACGATGCGGTACTGGTCCTGCTCGAAGCTGCCGAAGCTGACCGTGAACTGCGCGAGGCGGTCGCCGGGAAACTTGAGCAACAGGCTCATGCCCTCGTGGACGTCCTCGAAGCGCGGATCGTCGGAGCGGTCGGCGCGCATCGCGAAGACCTCGATGGGGTCGGCCCGGAAGAGATAACGCGCTGCGTTGATGCAGTAGACGCCGAGGTCCCAGATCGCGCCGCCGCCGCGTTCGGCGGAGGTGCGGATGTTGCCGGGCTTCACCTGGTACGCGAAGGTCGACGAGAAGAACCGCGGCTCGCCGATACGGCGCTGCTCGATCAGCTTGATCACCTCGAGGTTCGACGGCTCGAAGTGCAGCCGGTACGCGGTCATCAGCTTCACGCCGGCATCGCGGCAGGCGTCGATCATCCGCCGGCACTCCTCCTCGGAGATCGCGAGCGGCTTTTCGCAGAGGACGTGGACGCCGGAGCGCGACGCGCGGACGGCGAAATCGCAGTGACGGTCGTTCGGCTCGGCGATGTAGACCGCGTCGACCTCGGGCAGATCGAGGCAGGTGTCGAGGTCGTCGATCGCGAACGCCTCGCACTTGTAGCGTCTCGCGAGCTTGCGCCGTTTCTCCTCGTCGGAGGAGACGATCGCCACCAGTTTCGAGTTCTTCGCGTGGGCGAACGCGGGCAACACCGCCGACTGCGCGATGTGCCCCAGCCCGATCACCGCATAACCGACCTGCCGCCTGCTGCGTCTGCGCGCCATGATGGCGCAAAGTTACGCACGGGCCGCGTGCATGACGGGCTGCCAGCGCAGGGCGAGCGCGTCGGCGAGGACCAGCTGGGTCTCGCCGGTCATCATCAGCTGCCGGAACGGCGGGCCGTTGGAGATGCGGCTGCCGTTGGTGCTGGCGGTGTCGATCGCCCAGACTTCGTCGTCGACGCTCAGCAGCACGAGATGGACGCGGCTCAGGTTGCCTTCCTCGAGGCCGCCGTGGCTGCAGCGGTCGTCGCGGCCGACGAGGATGCCGCGCTCGAGCTGGTCGCTCCACACGGCGTGGGTCGAGGTGAGATCGCCGGCCTGCGGCGAGCTCGACTGAATCGTGATCGTGGCCAGCTTGACGGCGTTCGGCGCCGGCGCCGAGCGCGACTTGAGCGGCTGCGGCGGCGGCAGGATCTCCTGGTCGCGCGGCGCGAATCCACGCCAGGTCTCGTCGGCGTCGTTGGTCCAGGGCTTGACCGCCGGGCCGGTCGGCAAGAGCAGGAGCACGTAGCTCGCCACCTGCAGGAAGAGCGGGCCCTTGCTCGCGATCGCCTCGCAGCGCTTGCCGTCTTCCGACAGCAGGCCGCAGCGCGAGCGGAGGTCGATGGCGCGCAGGTTGAGGTGGCCGTGATGGCCGCGGGTCGCGCGGACCAGCAGATGGCGCAGCGAGACGTCGTTGTCGCGGGATAGGACGACGTCGCAGCGCTCGTGGCGGCCGATGATCAGGTGCGCGATGCCGGAGGTCGGCAGCCGCAAGTGTGCGTGGCCGTCGAAAAAGCCGTTGCCGTCGACCGCGGCGATCAACACCCCTTCGTGCGGCTGCGCCTGGTGGGCTGCTTTCAGCGCCGCGAAATGCTTGCGAAAGACGGCCGCGAACGGCTCGGCGGCCAAGTCGGCCGGCCAGAGCTGCCGGGAGAGCGGGGCGTCGTCGGTCGGATCGCGCGGCATCGGGCGAGCGTAACCGAATCGTGTCGACTGCGCGAAGTAAGTGTCTTGACTACCTTCGGCGCTGCTACGATAGGCGCATGCTGCGCGAAATCGAGGGCCGGGAGGCCGCGAAAGAGACCGAAGAGGTCACGGTCGGGTACCAGGGCGAACCCGGCGCGTACGGCGAGGTCGCGGCGGCGGCGCACGCTGGAATCCCTCGTGGCTTCGCGAGCTTCGAGAAGCTCCTCGAGGCGCTGCGCGACGGCTTGATCGACGAGGCCGTGCTGCCGATGGAGAACGCGGTCGTCGGCGCGATCACCGAGGCGCTGGAGCCGTTCGCGCAGTTCGTGGTCGAGGGGATGGAGCTGGTCGCGGTCGGGCTGACCAGCGTGCCGGTGCGGCTTTCGCTCGCGGCGCGGCCCGGGACGCCGCTCAACGAAGTGAAGCGCGCGTGGTCGCACCCGGCGGCGCTGCGGCAGTGCACGCACCGGCTGGCGCAGATGGGGATCGAACGGGTCGTCTGCTACGACACCGCGGGCGCGGCGCAGATCGTCGCGCACGATGCCTCGACCGACGCCGCGGTCTGCTCGCGGCGCGCCGCCGAACGATACGGGCTCGAGGTGCTGGTCGAGGACGTCTCCGACAAGGAACAGAATGGGACCCGGTTCGTGCACCTGCGGATGGCGGATCACGCGCGCGCGCAGGTGCCGCTCGCTTTTCTGCGGACGTCGAGCATGACCGCGACCGGGCGGCTCGACGTGCTCACCGGCGCGACGCTGCTGCCGCTCGCCGGCAACGCGGAGTTCCCGG